>CALCHE010000256.1 GCA_937901145.1 uncultured Clostridia bacterium | reverse complement strand
CCTTCTAAACCGCATCAAATAAGGAAAGAATACTATCCTCCAAAACCGCGTGCCGAGGGTTCGAGCCCTTCTGCCCCTGCCAAGATAAAAAGTCCTAAAACCTTTGTAATGTAAGGGTTTTGGGGCTTTTTTATAAGTTTTTATACGAAACATTATATTTATATTTTAAAACTAAAAATTAAGATTGTATCATTTAGTTATCCATAATTATCCCTAGTTATCCAAAAAATCCCCTCCAAATCCCCTCCAAAATGTCACTCTTAAATACATATTGCTTTAAAAAGGAGATATTCATAATGGAAAGAAATAAAAGCAGAAAATCAAATGGGTCTGGCTCTATCTATTTCGATGAAAAAAGAGAAAGATGGTGTGCTGAAATTCAATGGAGTGATAATAACGGACAAAAACATAGAAAAAAATTTTCAGGAGCTAAAAAGACTATCGTTAAAAATAAACTCGACGAATTTAAGAGGGAATTAATGATAGCCAACGGCAATCTTTCAACCGATAGCGATGTAACTTTTCAGGAATTTGCTAAATACTGGCTTGAATTAGTTTTAAAACATCAACTTAAGCCTACTAGTTATCGTAGAAAAGAAGTTACTCTTTACAAACATGTTTGCGTACTGTGAACTGTTCGCTAATCGAGTTTTTTGTGCATTGACTTGATCGACGCCTTTATTTAAGTCGTCGATGTATTCTTTTAAAGCATCACCATCTTCAGTTAATTTTTTTTCGAAATCATCACCAAAATCAACTCCTGCTGATGATTCATTCCAGATTTTGTAAGCGGATTTTATCTCAGATATATTTGTGTCGGGATTTTCTGTAGTTCTGAATATCAAACCTTAAACGATGCCTGAATCGTTATTGACAACAATGTTAAAATAATGTATAGTTTATAAGAGGTGATTATTTATGGGAATAGAGAATTGGAAAATAGACGGTAATAGCAGTATTCTTAAATTGTTAATTGTAGGTGCCTACGAAGCGCTTTTTGGTAAGAACATGAATAAGAGCACTGATGATGAGCCACCTCTAAAGCTGAGCGAAGAGGAAGAATTGGAAAGGCTAAAAGAGTTTGAAGACAAAAAGGAAAAGTATTATTTTTGTAAAGTTTGCGGAAGAACAGTTCTCCCCCCAGAAAATATCAAAGATTTTTACTGGAATTTTGCCAAATGTCGCTTTTGTGGCAGCATTGATTCATATATCCCGTCCAAATACGATCAGTATGATTATGTCGGCAGGGCTAGTGAAATACTTGGCGATTGTGCAAAATACAAAACCGTTCTTCTGATTGAAGAAATAGAACCCAATCCTGAATTTGACCGAGAGAAATACAAAGCGAAATGTGCTAGGGAAATTGAAATTCGTAATGAAATGAACGAATTATACAAAAGAGGAGAGCGTATACGCCAGGACTCTTCTGTCCCTAAGTGTCCCACTTGTCAATCAACTCGGATTGAAAAAATTTCAATCTCTAAAAAGGTTGTCGGCGCGGCTACGCTTGGTTATTATAGCAAAAACGCTATGTGTCAGTTTGTGTGTAATAACTGTGGGTATAAATGGTAATAAGACGGGCTTCAGCTCGTCTTTATTTGTATATAAAACTATTCTTTTACACTTCTTATCACCGCTGTGTTACGGTCAAGCTTATGTAATGTTGAGAAGGTCCCTCTCAGCTATACAAATCTGTTCATTGGGATTATAAAGACAACGGTACGCTCACACCAGATTCGTGTTGATGTGTATCTTAGATCAAATGACCATAAGCACCTTATAAAAATAGGTACGGTCAATGATATTAAGAGAAGTATGAGATCTTGTTATGAGTTTGCGACGAAACTGCTTGAGAACGAAGATTTCTGTACCGCTCATTATATGGATTATTTAAACGAGGAGATGAAAGATGATTGATTGAAAGCAGCCACTGCACGTTTTGTGCGGTGGCTCAATTTTTCAGTTATCCCCACATCTCATCTGTCATAATAATATTAAGGTTCACACGATTGGAGAACTCCTTATAATTTTTTAGAATGGAGGTCGGCTTTTAATTAAGTTGGCCTCCGATTTTGTTTGTGAAAGGATTATATTATGCCAAATTTTATCGAAGAGTTTTATTACGGCAATCACGAGCCACAGGAAATGAACACATTTCTTACATCAAAAGTGAAGGCAAATCATCGGAAACTTACGGATAAAGAGGAAACAATAAGAAATATTCTTTCCGGCAAAGACCTGAAGCTTTTTGAGGAATATGTTGAACTGCAACGTGACTTCATATGTGTTAGCTGTTCTGACAGTTTCATCAGCGGATTTAAATATGGGGCAAATTTTACATATGACACATTCGTTGATAATTGAAAATTTTCAGTTATCCCCACACCTCATCTGTCATAATAATATTGTACGTTAATAACACGTATGGAGTTTTGTGTATTTTTCATGGCTGAGGAGAGAATGTCAAGGCGTTCTCTCCCTACTCTTAAAGAAAGGAATTAAAAAATGAAAACAAGATATTATTATCAGGCAGAGGTTGTTGAACTCGAGTATACGGATAAGTTTTATGCTTATCTTGAGTTTGAAAGTGTTGAAGCAGGGCTTCGATGTGAGATAACCTTAGCAGATGCAGACGGTGATAATGAATTTATGATCGGTGCTATAACATCGCCCGACTATGAAATAGGACGAATGCATGAATTTGCTGAAAATATGCTCAATAACGCTGCCTATTGTAATGAAATATGGAGACGACGCATGAGAGAAAAGAGAAGAAAAACTAACGCTGCTCATTGAGCGGCGTTTTTTTCGTTTATGCGATAACCGTATCTTTCATAATATTTATATAACATAAGACAAACAGAGTACAAAAACAACACAAAATTTATTATGACAAAATACAATAAAACACTTTGCGATTGCTCGCATGAGAAAATGAGAAACCGACGATTGCGGTAGTGTCTGACCGTGATGTCCGCCAGCTGGGCGATGCTTGAAAGCATCAGGAAATATCAGCCTTTGACAGTTTAGCGATAAATATAAAAGGAAGGGGAATACTTATGGCTAAAAGAAAACGCCGTGAGAGTGTAACTCATAAAATAATGAATCGGGTTGTAGAGATTCAGAATGAAAAGACACCTTACGATTTATCAAGAAAAAACTATATCCGCAACACAAAGAGGTACATAAAATTCTGCAGAGAAAAATATGACTGCAGAGATTTCGAATCTTGCCGTGATCATATACAGGATTATTCCGATTATTTACAGGAGCAGAGCACATTATCACCTGCAACAATTCATACCTACCTTGCTTCTGTCTGCAGTACTTTTGATATGCCTTTGGCTGGAATAAATAAGCCAATCAGACACATAGGTCAGTTCAGCAGGGGTAGGAGCAACACGATGAATCATACTAACCAGGATTTAAATGATCCCGAGTACGCTCGGATTGTACGGTTTCAGAAGATTGTCGGTGTACGCAGAGCCGAGCTCGCCAAGATAACAGGTGATTGTCTTGTGTACGATGAATCAGGTTATCCAGCTGTGTTAATAAAGCGTGGTAAGGGTAATAAGGAACAGTACCAGCGACTTAACAGTCCCAAAGATATAGATATAATTAAACCATATTTTGAAGGAAAAGCACCTGATGAGCCGATATTTACGGAACGTGAGCTGAATAACGACCTTAACTTTCATAAGCTTCGAGCCTTGTCTGCACAGGAGTGTTATGATATTCATCTGGAACGATTGATGAATGAGCCCGGATACAAGGAAAAACTGATTGCTGAGATTGAAGCACGTTGGAACCGTTGCAATCTTGATAAGACTACAGGTAAGCCAAAACCTTTCAATAGAGAAAGATTAGAAGGCTGGTATGTGACAAGAGGCAGTGTCCGTCAGATGGCTATAAAAAATAACCGTCCTATTAAGTATAACAGGCTCATAGTGGCTTATGTCTCACATTTTAAGACCTCACATTTCAGAACTAATGTCACAGTCGAGCATTATTTAGCAATATGAAACCACAAGAGCATTTTTCAACCACTTAGCTCCGTATACTACGCTATAGTGAGTCTTACAAATTTGGACTGCCTGATTAATTCAGACAGTCCGTTTTACAGCAATTTTTTCAGTTTATAGAAGGTAGAGCGTCCGATGCTTAAAGCTTTCAGGGCTTCTTTTTCTTTAATGCTGGGGTGCTCTCTTAAATATTCAAGACACATCTGTTGTTTCTCTTTGGGAGACATTTTACCGTCTTGCTTTTTTCTCTTTTCATAGTGTCGTTTGTTTCTGGTTTTCTTTGCTTCTGCCTTTCGCTCTTCACTAAAACAGCAGTAGCTTTGTTCTATGTCGTCAGGCGTAAAGCAAAGAAGTTTAGCAATTCTTTCATTGGAGAATCTGTATATTTTATCGCTTTTATATACGTTCAGCACCGTTTCCACCATTTCATCGTAATAACTTGAATCAACATACTTTTTACACCACTTGATAGCAGCTCTGTCAGATTCGCCCTTGTACTTGAAAAGACTTGCCAAAATGGTGAAAAACATATTTCTTGACACAAGACAGCCTTTATTTCGGATGAAAAAGTTATGTAGGTCAAGAATAATATTCATTGTCCTGTTTTCAGGCTTGTAGCCGTCATAAAGGTGTAGATGCTCAAAAGGCAAAGCCTTGTCACAGTACACATATGATTCCAGATCATCTTCAAAAAACATAGCACTTATGCGTTCATCGGTTTTCTCTGATATATATTTCCGAAATTTTTCTGCTGTACTTTTTCTTCTCTTGATTTCCAAAAGTTTTTCTGTGATTTTTCTGTTCTTAGCAGAAACATTATCTTCAGAAAGATATTCCTCTAAAGTTGTATTTCCTAATCTTTCGATGAATTCTTTTTCTAATTGTTTGTTTTTCTTTCTTGTTTCAAGACCTTTTTTAGTTATTCTTTTATAGTGATTATCTCTGTATTCTTTTACCTCGTCAAGGGAGACAGACACCAATCAAGGCGGTGTATATCTTTGTTCTCACAGTCAGTAAGCTTGAATAGTTTGCCTTTAATAACCTCGTCTTTCAGATTAAAACTACAGGGGCATCTGAATTGATGCGATATGGGTGAGCCGCTAAAGTCGCCGCCTAATCTTGTTATCATAGAATCCGTGTATCTTTCACGGATTTCATTTTTGTCTGCCGTTATTTCATCGATCAGCCAACAGGCGTGAAGACCGTGACCGCTTAAAATAGCATGGTCGGGGAATTGTTCATCGGATAATTTCAATGTGTTCCTTAAAAATGATATAACGGTGTCAATATCTGCCTCATTAGCATTTATTTCAATATCATCTATATCTACATAAATGCACCGTACAGCTGTAGCACTGTCATTATCAATCCAACCCTTGAAACTGGCGATATGGTAGAACACAGTATACTTTTCTTCTGACAGGTAGCAAAGAGCGTCAATATAATCTTCACGGTTAAACTTGATATTTGTGTATGTACCGGTTGCTTCATCTTTGACATAAATAAAATAATCGGGTCCCGTTATTGGTGTGACAGTATTAAGAAAGGCTTTTAGTTCTTCATTATCAGATGTACCGTTTGAAACAATAGCCTCAATGTCCTTCTCTAACCAGAATTTGTTTGTTTCTTCTTCGGGCAAATTCCATATATAGTCAGGGATACTTTCTTTCAATCTACCCATAAAATCTCTCCTTTGTAAAAATATTTGTACTATAAGTATGAGAGATTTTTTTCTGAAAACATTTTTCCTCATAAGTAAAATTTTTCACTTTTGCCCGAAGAAAAACAATAATTGGCGGTTATACCCTGCAGAATCAAGGGGATAACCGACCAATTATGAGGAATTTTAGTTATGGGGAAAAATATGTTACTTTTTACGTTTTTAGACACTATATATTAAAAGAATATTATTTTTAAACATAAAGTCCGAAAATATGTATTTATGCATAACTTTTTATGTGCCTTTTTGCTTTACAAATCGGCAAAATATGATAAAATAATATATGTATAATTATAACTATTTTTGTTACATATGGAGGCATTATGATTACAGGAGAACTTAAAAATAAAATTGATTCCCTTTGGGATATATTTGCCGCAGGAGGACTTGTCAACCCTCTTGATGTTATTGAGCAGATTACATATCTTATGTTTATCCGTGACCTTGACGATTCAGATAATCTTAAGGCAAAGGAGTGCGAGCTTTTAGGCTTGCCTTTTGAAAGTATATTCAAATCAGAAGTGACGTTAGGGGAGCGTGTTGTTGACGGTCAGCAGTTAAAGTGGTCTGTGTTCCACGATTTCCCTGCCACAAAGATGTATTCCGTCGTTCAGGAACAGGTGTTCCCGTTTATAAAAAATCTCCATTCAGACAAGAATAGTGCCTACTCCAAGTATATGGACGATGCTATCTTCAAGCTTCCGACTCCGCTCGTACTCGACAAGGTTGTAACTGCTCTTGATGAGATTTACAGTATGATGAGTCAGCTTCAGTCGAGTGATGTAAGGGGAGATGTGTATGAATATCTCCTTTCAAAAATAGCACAGTCGGGACTCAACGGACAGTTCCGCACACCCCGTCACATTATCAGAATGATGGTTGAGCTTATGGCTCCTACTGCTGACGACGTTATCTGTGACCCTGCCTGCGGTACATCGGGCTTCCTTGTATCTGCCGGGGAGTACCTTAAGGAAAAGTATAAGAAAGAGATTTTCTTTAATGCTGTCAAGAAAAATCATTTTATGACTACCATGTTCCACGGCTATGATATGGATAGAACTATGCTTCGTATCGGTGCGATGAATATGATGACTCACGGTGTGGACAACCCCATCATCGAGTACCGTGACAGCCTTTCTGATCAGAACCCCGATAAGAACAAGCATACCCTTATTCTCGCAAACCCGCCCTTCAAGGGTAGTCTTGACGCAGATACTGTTTCTGCTGATCTTCTTAAGGTGTGCAAGACAAAAAAGACCGAGCTTCTTTTCCTCGCTCTCTTCCTTCGTATGCTTAAAGTCGGCGGCAGATGTGCCTGCATCGTTCCTGACGGTGTACTTTTCGGCTCATCGACAGCTCATAAGGCTATCCGTAAGGCTATTATAGAAGACAACCGTCTCGAAGCTGTTATATCTATGCCTTCAGGTGTGTTCAAGCCTTATGCGGGTGTATCTACCGGTATACTTATTTTTACCAAGACAGGCCACGGTGGTACAGATAATGTGTGGTTCTATGATATGACTGCTGACGGCTTCTCTCTCGATGACAAGAGAACACCCATAGCTGAAAACGATATACCCGATATAATCGCACGATTTAATAACCTTGACGGTGAAAAGGATAGAGGGAGAACAGAAAAATCCTTCTTTGTACCGAAAAAAGAGATTGTAGATAACGATTATGATCTTTCAATCAACAAGTACAAAAAGACAGAGTATGTTCCTGTCGAGTATCCGAGCA
>CALCHE010000255.1 GCA_937901145.1 uncultured Clostridia bacterium | reverse complement strand
TAATATGACTACTCCTTCCAGGGTAGAAAGAGCTATCCGTCATGCCATAGAGGTAGCCTGGGATAGGGGAGATGTGGATGTGCTGAGCTCCTATTTCGGTTATACCATTCTTAATTCCAGAGGTAAGCCCACCAATTCGGAATTTATAGCTATGATAAGCGATAAACTGAGACTGAAGATGGTACGGTAAAGAAAAAATAAAAAGAAAAAAGAGACTGAAGTTTCCTTCAGTCTCTGATTTGTTATAGACAATTAGCCTTCAACGATAGCCTCTACGGGGCAACTACCGGCACAAGCGCCGCATTCGATACAAGTATCAGCATCGATAACGAACTTGCCGTCGCCTTCAGAGATAGCTTCTACGGGGCAGTCACCTGCACATGTACCGCAAGCAATGCATTCATCTGTGATAACGTATGCCATTTTTTCTTACCTCCCTTTGTTTTTGTAACTCTATTCTAACACATAAAATCAAAATATCAATAGGATTTGCAAAATTTTTTTTGGTTTTTTATATATTTTTTACCGTAATTTGGACATAATATTCAATTTCTTCATAAAAGTAATATTATTGTATTGTAAAAAGATTTTTTATAATGTATAATGATATGGATTATGATTAGCAGGTGAATGTAGTGTTTGAGAATTTATCGGTAACCGAAACCTTCAGAAATTCAATATCTTCAGCCGTAAAAAACTCCAGGCTTTCTCACGCTCTTATTTTCGAAGGTGCTGACGAGGCTACGCGCCTTAATGCAGCCAAAGAGGTTGCCGCGGCTCTCGTGTGCAAAGGTGATAATAAGCCCTGCGGAAGCTGTAATGCCTGTCTTAAGTTCGGAAAGGACAGTCATCCTGATATTCATATTCTCTGCAGAGAAAAGGACAGCACGATGATCAAGGTTGATTCTGTCCGTGAAATAAAAGCTCAGGCGCTTATTTTTCCGAATGAGGGAACTAAAAGTGTTTTCATTATTTCTGAGGCTCAGTATATGAATCCTCAGGCGCAGAATGCTCTGCTGAAAATTTTCGAGGAGCCTTCACCTCATGTCTGCTTTATTCTGACCTGCGGCAGTAAGTCTTCTCTTCTCGATACGGTTATTTCCAGAGCCACCTCATATACTCTCGGCGAGGAAGTGTCGGAAAAGGGTGAAACAGAAGACAGTAAGGCAGCAGTTCTTGCCACGGAGCTTTTGACTTCGTTTGTAAAGGAAAGCGAATTTGATTTCCTTAAAAAGACCGCTGCTTTCGGTAAAGATAAAAAGCTTTTCAGAGAAGTGACCGAAAAGATGATCAGCTTTACCCGTGATGCTCTCATTCTGCAGAGTGGAGGAAGGGAGCTGATGTGCGGCGAAAAGGAAGAAATACTTCTTCTGAAAAACCGTTTTACTCAGAAAAAAACTCTTGAGCTGCTCGAGGCACTGAAAGAGTTTCTGACAGATATAGACTCGTCTGCAAACCTCAACCTTACCGTAACACGTTTTTCATCGGTGCTTTACGGTATAAAAGTCAATCAGTGAAAGGAAGATTAATATATGGCAGTAGTTGTTTCAGTTAGATTTAAAGAAGTGGGAAAAAATTACCACTTTGATCCCTGCGGTAAGCAGTACAAATGCCGTGACAGGGTTATAGTAGAAACCGCCAGGGGAGTGGAGTGCGGTACCGTTACCATCGCTAACCGTGAAATTCCCGATGAGGAGATCACCGCTGCTCTTAAGCCTGTTTTAAGACTTGCTAATCCTAACGACCTTAAAACCGTAGAGGAAAACAAGTTAAAGGAAAAAGAAGCCTTTGATATATGTAATAAAAAAATAGCAGAGCACAAGCTCGAAATGAAGCTTGTCGATGTAGAGTACACCTTCGACAGAAACAAGATTCTCTTTTATTTCACTGCTGACGGCAGAGTGGATTTCAGAGAGCTTGTAAAGGATCTTGCTTCCGTTTTCAGAACACGAATCGAGCTCCGTCAGATAGGTGTAAGAGACGAAAGTAAAAAGGTGGGCGGTCTCGGCGTTTGCGGCAGACCCTTCTGCTGTAATACCTTCCTCGGAGACTTCCAGCCTGTTTCGATTAAAATGGCCAAGGAGCAGAGTCTTTCACTCAGCCCCGTTAAAATCAGCGGTACCTGCGGCAGACTTATGTGCTGTCTGAAATATGAGCAGGAGGCTTATGAGCATCTTCTCAAAACAACTCCTAAATGCGGTGCCATAGTAGAAACTGCAGAAGGTAAGGGTACGGTAGTGGATAATAATCTTCTTACAGGTATGCTTAAGGTTTCTCTCGAAAAGAAGCCTGATGCCGCTCCCATAACAGTAAACAAAAGTGACGTAAAAATTATAAAGGACTCTCATATAAGAGTCGATAAAAAAGAGCTTGAAGCACTCAAGGGAATCGAATAAGTTTAATTATATATATTATAGTATGGAGGAAAAAATAATGTCTAAAGTAAAAGTAACAATGGAACACGGCGGAGAGTACATCATCGAGCTTTATCCCGAATACGCTCCCGAAACCGTGGCAAATTTTGAAAATCTTGTTAAAGAAGGCTTTTATGACGGTGTAGTATTCCATCGCATAATCGATAACTTTATGGCTCAGGGCGGTGACCCCACAGGTACAGGTATGGGCGGAAGTGACAAAAATATAAAGGGTGAATTTGCTGCCAACGGCTTCACTCAGAACACACTTTCTCATACCAGAGGTGTCGTTTCTATGGCAAGAAGTCAGGATCCGAACTCTGCTTCCAGTCAGTTCTTCATCTGCTACAGTGACGACTGCACCTTCCTTGACGGTAACTATGCCGCTTTCGGTAAGGTTATCGAAGGTATGGAAACAGTGGATGCATTCCTTGAAATCCCCAGAAACTTCAGTGCTATGGGTGAAAGATCACAGCCTGTTATCCCTGTAGTTATCAAGACAATGAGTATAGTTGACTGATAAAGAAAAAAATATCGTTTTTTTGTAAAAAAATTCGAAAAAGCCCTTGACGGAATTTACAAGTTGTGGTAAACTACTTGTACCTCTTGCAGAGGGCTTTATTTTTGTGTCCTGAAATAGAGGGAGGCCTTATCGGGTTGAAACGGGGGAAAGTGTTGCCTTCGTTTGGCCTTTAATATCCTATAATGGAGGTGCCGTTCATGAGAGTAAAAATTACTTTATCTTGCACAGAGTGCAAACAGCGCAATTACAACACAATGAAAAACAAAAAGAACAATCCTGACAGGTTGGAGATGAACAAGTATTGCAGATTCTGCAAGAAGCACACTCTCCACAAAGAAACCAAATAAACAGGAGGTAGAGTAATGGCTGACAAAGAAAAGAAAGTTGCCGAAACTTCAGACGTTGAAAAGGCCACAACCGATGAAAGCAAGGCTGCCGCTAAAGTAGCAAAAGCAGCAAAAGGCAATGCAAACAAAAAAGACAAGCCAAACTTCTTCGTCCGCACTGGCAAAGGTACCAAACAGTTCTTCAAAGACTTCAAAGGTGAATGCAAAAAGATTGTTTGGCCCGATGCAAAAACTGTTCTTAAAAGTACAGGTGTAGTTCTTCTCGTAGTTACTATCGTATGCATCGTTGTTTACGGTATCGACCAGGCTCTTTCAGCAGGTATCGGCGGACTTAAGTCTCTTGCCAACCCCGAAGAGACCACAGCAGTTGTAGAAACAACTGAGGCACACGATCATGAGCATGACGAGAACGAAGACGAAACCGCTGAATCCGAGGAAACTACGGAAGAAGCAACCACAGCAGCAGAAGAAACAACTTCTGAAAAGGCTGAATAATTATTAGCGGTTAGCTGGAGGTGTAACAATGGCAGAAAACGCCAGATGGTTTGTAGTACACACCTACTCAGGCTATGAAAACAAAGTAGCCTCAAACATTCTCACGGTTGTAGAAAACCGTAAAATGCAGGATCAGATCTTCGAAGTGAGAATCCCCACTGAAACCGTAACCGAAATCAAGGATGATAAGGTGCGCGAAATCGAGCGTAAGCTTTTCCCCGGTTATGTTATGGTAAAGGTTGCCTGCGTTTACAAACAGAAAAGCGAGTTTGAACCTGAGGAACTTTCCATGACTGATGAAGCATGGTATGTTATCAGAAACACCCGCGGTGTTACAGGTTTTGTAGGCCCCGGAAGCAAACCCGTTCCTCTCAGTGATGCAGAGGTTATCAACCTCGGTATCGAGAAGAAATCCATTGAAGTAAACTACAAGGTAGGAGACTTCGTAAACATTCTCAGCGGTCCCTTCGACGGCTACAGCGGTATCGTGGATTCAATAGATACTGTAAAGGAAGTAGTTGTTGTTATGATTTCAATGCTCGGCAGAGAAACACCTGTTGAACTTGAACTCAATCAGATTGAAGTCGCTGAATAAAACTAATGTTGATAATTTTCGGCTTATGCCGTTTATTATGACGAGGGAGATTATTCTCCCTGTGGGAGACTTGTAAAAACTTAATACAGGTCGCCATCAACCACATAAATTTGGAGGTGCAAAAAAATGGCTCAAAAGGTTGTAGGTTTAATCAAGCTCCAGATTCCTGCAGGTAAGGCTACTCCGGCTCCCCCGGTTGGTCCGGCTCTTGGTCAGCACGGTGTTAACATCATGGCTTTTACTAAGGAATTCAACGAGCGCACAAAAAATGACATCGGTCTCATTATCCCCGTTGTCATCACAGTTTATGCAGACCGTACATTCTCATTCATCACCAAAACACCGCCCGCAGCAGTTCTTATCAAAAAGGCATGCGGCATTGAAAGCGGTTCTGGTGTACCCAACAGAACAAAGGTCGCAACAATTACCGGTGAGCAGGTTAGAAAAATTGCTGAGCAGAAGATGCCTGACCTCAACGCTGCAAGTGTTGAAGCAGCTATGAGTATGATCGCAGGTACAGCTCGCTCAATGGGCATAGTAGTCGCTGACTAATGCTTCCGGGTGGGAGGAAAAATCCGATTTAACCACTCTATAGGAGGATGAAAGACAATGAAACATGGTAAAAAATATGTCGAAGGCTCAAAGCTTGTAGACAAATCAAATCTTTACGATCCTGCGGAAGCACTTGATTTAACTATTAAGACTGCTACCGCAAAGTTCGATGAAACAATTGAAGCTCACATCCGTCTCGGTGTTGACTCACGTCACGCTGATCAGCAGGTTCGTGGCGCAGTTGTTCTCCCCAACGGTACAGGTAAAACTGTTCGTGTTGCTGTTTTCGCTAAGGGCGAAGAAGCAAAGGCAGCTGAGGCTGCAGGCGCAGAAGTAGTAGGCGCTGAAGACCTCGTTGCTAAAATCCAGGGCGAAGGCTGGATGGAATTTGACGTGGCTATCGCACATCCCAGCATGATGGGTCTTGTAGGTCGTCTCGGTAAGGTTCTCGGTCCCCGTGGTCTTATGCCCAGCCCCAAGGCAGGTACTGTTACTCCTAACGTTGCTCAGGCTGTTACTGAAGCAAAGGCAGGTAAGATTGAATACCGTCTTGACAAAACAAACATCATTCACTGCCCCATCGGTAAGGCTTCTTTCGGCGTAGAAAAGCTCAATGAGAACTTCACTACTCTTCTTGATGCTATCATCAAGGCTAAGCCCGCCGCTGCTAAGGGTCAGTACATCCGTTCATGTGTTGTTGCTGCAACCATGGGCCCCGGTGTAAAGGTTAACCCCAACAAGGTTGGCTCTGCTGCAAACGCAGAATAATTTAAAATTTTAAAATAATGCTTGACATTGAATAAATGTTGTGGTATTATATTTTAGCTGTCCAGCCCTAAGACAGCAGGTGTCAGACTTAAAGGCTTTATGCCGCCTGCCGAGGAACGGAACATAATTGACTCAGATTTATCTCAGTTTAACTATGTCACCCTTTCTCTCGGTTTGAGGGAAAGGGTTTTCTTAATTCTCACACCAAGGGTACAAAATATTACAGGAGGTGAATTCATTTGCCTAGCGCTATCGTTTTAGAACAGAAAAAACAGGTTGTTGCTGATCTTACCGAAAGACTTAATAACTCTATCGCCGGTGTTATTGTTGACTACAAGGGTATCAACGTTGCTGACGATACAGCTCTCCGTAAGGAGCTTCGTGAAGCAGGTGTTGAATACACAGTTGTTAAAAACACACTCTTAAAGCTTGCTATCGCAAACACAGAGCTTGCAGGTCTTGATTCAGTTCTTGAAGGCACAACTGCTATCGCAACAAGTGCAGATGATTATGTTGCTGCAGCTCGTATTCTTAACAAGTTTGCAGACACACACAAAAACTTTGAAATTAAGAACGGCTTTATTGACAAGGAAGTAATTGATGTTGCTAAGATCACAGGTCTTGCTAAGCTTCCCTCAAGAGAAGTACTTCTTGCAAACGTTCTTGGCGCCTTCCAGGCACCTATCTCTGCTTTCGCTCGTGCTATTCAGGCTATTGTTGACAAAGACGGCGAAGCTGCTCCTGCTGAAGCTCCCGCTGAAGCATAATCAAATTTTAAATTTACAAAATACTTGGAGGTAAACTACCATGGCATCAGAAAAAATTACTGCTATTATCGAAGAACTTAAGACTCTCACAGTTCTTGAACTCTCAGAACTCGTACACGCTGTAGAAGACGAATTCGGCGTATCAGCTGCTGCTGCAGTTGTTGCTGCAGGTCCCGTAGCTGCTGAAGCTGCTGCTGCAGAAGAAAAGACAGAATTCGATCTCGAACTCACAGAAACAGGCGCTAACAAGATCGCTGTTATCAAGGTTGTTCGTGAAATCACAGGTCTTGGCCTCAAGGAAGCTAAGGAAGCTGTTGACGGCGCTCCCAAAGTTATCAAGGAAGCAATGTCAAAGGACGATGCTGAAGCAGCTGCTAAGAAGCTTGAAGAAGCTGGCGCAAAAGCAACTCTTAAATAATTTATCCTTTTGTAATTATGAAAGCCACTCTGTTAAGGGTGGCTTTTGTAGTAGGGAGAGCATACTTTTCCGCAAAATATATAAGAAAAAATTCCTATAAAATTACTGAAAATCTCTTGACAAATCATATATAGTTTGATATACTATCAAAAGTCAGCTGACAGATATGGGCCATTAGCTCAGTTGGTTAGAGCAACCGGCTCATAACCGGTTGGTCCGGGGTTCGAGT
>CALCHE010000254.1 GCA_937901145.1 uncultured Clostridia bacterium | reverse complement strand
TATATTCCCTGTAAGGAACATACTTACCTTCAGCGGGGGTTTTCCAGTGAGTTTTTACTTCGGTGAAAAATGATTTAACTTTTCCCAAACAAACACACTCTCCTTTCATTATAGTTGAGGTAATTATAGCATAGTTTACTCTCAGTTTACAACGATTTGGTATGCCGAAAAAAAGCGAATATATTTGGTCATTTTGCTATTCGCAAATGAAAAGAGACGGATAAATCAAGGCGAAGCCTTGTATATCATCAAAACGAAGTTTTGCATATCATCAACACGAAGTGTTGTATCTCATCAAGCCGCAGGAGGATACACGCTAGCGCGTGATGAGATACAGCCCGAAGGGCTGATGATATACACCACGCTTCGCGCGGCGATGATATGCCAAGCCTGCGGCTTGGATAAAAAAAGAACGAAGTAAAACTTCGTTCTTTTTTGGAGCTGGAAACGTGACTCGAACACGCGACCTGCGCATTACGAATGCGCTGCTCTACCAACTGAGCTATTCCAGCATATTGACTTTGCTTTTAGATTATACTAAAACTGCACCCTTTAATCAATAGTTTTTAAAGAAAAAAAGAAAATTTTTATTCTCAGACCAAACTCCAAATATCAGGACTGTGTATATGCTATAATCATATCACAATAAAGAACAAAGGAGCGATTAAAAATGGAAGGACATTTCATAACAATAACAGGAATAAAAAATTACTATGGCTTCAAGCCCTTCCGTGTGGGTCAGAACCTCAGAATCCGAAAGGACATTGATAATCTACACGACTGCGAAGCCATTGCTGTCGAGCTCCCTTATATCGGCACAGTAGGCTATGTTGCAAACAGCACTCACACCGTCTACAGCGGTACTGTCAGTGCAGGAAGATTATACGATAAAATCGGTGACTACGCCTATGCTACGGTTATGTTCATCACCCATTCAGCAGTTATTGCCCTCGTCATACCTCCGGAGAAGTTCGAAAAAGAGGATAAAGCCGAAGACAAGGAAAGCGCTGAATAATTTGATTTCTTCTTTTCATAAGCATCACTTCAATAAAAGAGACAAAGTCGCTGTGAAGCGACTTTGTCTCTTTTATAAAAATTATTTCATCTGTCTTATATCCTTACCGCAGAAACGGATGGGATAGCATGAGCCCATTATTCTCGAAGCTATTCTCTGTGTATACTTGTCCTCCAGCTCCGAAAGCTCTAAATTAGTGCTGATAATGGTGGGAAGAGAGCGGAGCATACGGGTATTGATAATATTATGAAGCTCACTGACGGTGAACTGAGTTGTAAACTCCACACCGAGGTCATCGATAATAAGAAGGTCGCAGTTAAGCACATCATCCTTTATGCTTTCCTCGGGAGCGAGTCTGCCGAAATGCTCTTTTTCCAGCTTATACATAATGGTCTGAATGCTGTCATAGTAAACATCGTAGCCCTTTTCGAGGACACGGTTTGCGATAGCGAGGGAAAGATGTGTTTTGCCGAGGCCTGTTTTACCTATCATTATTATACCCTTTGAGCTGAGAGAAAAGTCCTCTGCATAGGCTCTGCAGAAATTAAGGGTATTTACCATGTGCTCTCTCTGATTCACGCCTAAAAGAGAATCCTTCACATCGGGGTAATAGTTAGGCAGGAAATTATCAAAGGTGCATTTTTTTATGGGAGAATTTGCATCCAGATCCTCTCTCGCCACATCACGGATGAGCTTTTTATAGCAGGGACAGTAATAGCCGTCGTGAGAGCCCGTATCCTTACATACTATGCAGTTGTATTTCACATCGAGATAGTTTTCGGGATAGCCTGCTTTTTTGAGAAGTGACTTTCTTTTATCCTGTGCGGCGAGATTTTTAAGAGCTAAACTGCGGACATATTCAGCCACATCGCCGCCCATACCCACAGCCTTGACCACATCAGCGCCGCACTGTGCCATCTCTCTTTCGATGTCGAGAAGCTCAGGACATTTCATCATAACCTCTGAGCGTCGCATTTCTGCCTCAGCCTCAGCAGTTCTTTTTCTTTCTTCCAGTATTTCCTTTGCTCTCTGATATACGCTTCTTTTATAAGCCATAATCACACCCCGCTTTTCGCGTCATTTTTTACATACTGCAGATTAAGGGATTTTTTCATATATTCGTCGATATCGTAGGAAGCCTCTCCCTCTGTCTTGTCTCCCTTTTTCTTATCCTTTGAGAAACGGTTTTTCTTCTCCGTTTCCCATTTTACTCTCTCATTCTGTATGTCAGTGAGAGTTTTAATGCCTTTTTCGTGCCAGGAACGGATAATCTTATCCATATAAGGCATACTCATTTTTCCTGTATTGTCTATGCTTTCTTCGTAGGCACTGTATATTATATCCACGTCATAGCCGTATTCCTTTACCCAGGCGACAAGATATTTTCTCTGCTTTTCCGTAGGCTGACGGTTAGTAATTTCCGTTACCTCACGAAGCTTTGCCCAGGTTTCATCGACGATATTATGCTCCTCGATGTACTCCATAGCACCCTCGAGGGTATCTATTTCCATTTCACTCCAGCGTCTGCCTACACGGCCTATGCTTGCCCAGCCTGTTTTTTTCAGCGAAAGAGAATACTCGATAGCCATAAGAATAACCTCAGGCGGAAGACCGTAGGAGTCGAGCATCTGAATAAGGACAGACTGTCCGTCGAAGCCTATAGTTCTGCCTAAAACGGACTGAGCCTCCTGCAAAAGAACGGAAACCTCGTCACTTTCCTTTATTCTTTTCGCTACATCCTCATAAGAGGGGCGTGAAATAGCGATTTCCGCTACCTTCTTTTCTTCCCTTACAGCTACAGGCTTTTCTTCCTTTTTCTCTTCTCTTTTTTCTGTCACAGGTGATGCAGTCATCATCTGTCCGTCCTTTATGAGCAGTCCTCTTTCAGCCCAGAAAATCATAGCATCATTGACGTCATCCGCTTCGAGCGAAAGCGCCTCAGCTATCGTTTCCGTCTCTGACATACCGTCATTACTGTGGCGGAGAATATATAAAAGGACCTTCAGCTGTACTACACTTGCAAGTCTTATGTTTTCATCAACCAATGAATTCGGCACAGGAAAAATCCCTGTAAAAGCCATCGGATTAATTTTATATTCCATTTATTTAAACACCTTTCGGGGATAAAACAGGGCAATCAGCTCTGTGCCGTTGCCCTGAATTTATTAGTACTTACCTAAATATTTGTCGATTTCCCACTGAGAAACTCTGGTGCTGTATTCGCGCCATTCCTCTTCCTTGGCTTCGATGTATTTCTTCCATACATGCTCACCTACTGCCTCTTTGGCAAAGTCGCTCTTTCTGAATTCTCTTACTGCATCGTAAAGAGTTTTGGGAAGAGAGTGGATACCTGCTTCCTTTCTTTCCTCAGCAGTGAGCTTGAAGATGTTTGAATCCTCGGGAGCGGAAGGTGTCATTTTCTTTTCCACACCGTCCAGACCTGCCTGAAGGATAGCAGCCATAACCAGATAGGGGTTAGCTGCAGGGTCGGGATTACGAAGCTCGATTCGTGTACCTGTACCTCTGGCTGTGGGAATACGGATGAGGGGACTTCTGTTTTTCGCACTCCAGGCGATGTAAACGGGAGCCTCATAGCCGGGAACCAATCTCTTATAGGAGTTTACGATGGGGTTGGTGAGAACGGTAATAGCCTTGATGTGGTGCATAACACCTGCGATGAAGTTATAGGCTACCTCGCTGAGACCTCTTTCATCGTTTTCGTCACAGAAAACATTCTTTTCACCGTTAAAAAGAGAAAGATTGATATGCATACCTGAACCGCAGATGCCGTAAATTGGCTTGGGCATAAAGGTAGCGTAAAGATTATGCTGATTTGCGAGATTTTTAACTACATATTTGAATGTCATAACATTGTCGGCAGTTCTCAGAATCTCGTCATATTTGAAGTCGATTTCGTGCTGAGCAGGAGCATTCTCGTGATGGGAAGCCTCGATTTCGAAGCCCATCTTCTCCAGGCAGAGACAGATGTCTCTTCTGCAGCCCTCACCGCGGTCGACAGGGCCTAAATCAAAATAGCCGCCCTTATCGTAGCTTCTGGTGGTAGGCTTGTCCTGTTCGTCCTTATGGAAAAGGAAAAATTCACATTCGGGACCGATGTTACAGGTGTATCCCATATCAGCTGCTCTCTTTATTGCTCTGCGAAGAACATAACGGGGGTCGCCCTCAAAGGGTGTACCGTCAGAATTATAAACATCGCAGATAAGACGTGCAGTTTTACCTGAGCATTCATCCCAGGGTAAAATCACGAAAGAGTCGAGGTCAGGGTAAAGACACATATCACTCTCTTCGATTCTTACGAAGCCGTCAATGGATGAGCCATCAAACATACAGCGGTTATTGAGAGCCTTTTCGAGCTGACTTGTGGTTACGGAAACACTTTTAAGTGTGCCGAGAATGTCAGTAAACTGCAGATTGATAAAGTTGACTTTTTCTTCCTTTGTTATGCGGATTATATCTTCCTTAGTATAAATGCTCATAACATACCTCTCTCTTTCAAAGGGATAAAATTTCGATTATTATTTAATATACCATTTATCATTTTATTTGTCAATGAAAAGAGCCTATAGAAATATTTTGAAAATAAAAAAGTTGCCGCAGTAACTACGGCAACCTTATGTACTTTAAAGCTTAGAATTCGAATACGCCTTCAAATACCTTTGCGAAGTATTCAAAAATCTTATTGATTCTCTCGAAGATAGACTGAAGGAAAGCCCAGAAGGTCTGGTTTTCAATGATATCTACAGGAGTAAAATCAGCTACATAAGTAACCTGTGTAATCTGAGTTTCGCCTTCCTCTGCTTTGGGAACTGCGGGGAAAGTACCGGGCTGACCTTCTGAACCGTCAGCTTCGTTAACCCAGCATCTGAATATATACTTTGTTGTTTCTGTAGAAGCCTTAACAGGAGGTACAAGCTCTGAAACACCGCCCTCAACAAGATACTCATTGAAAAGTGCACCGGGCATAACCTTGATTTCTTTGTAAACTTCACCTTCAACCTTGAATGTAATAGTTACAATGTTTTCATTGTAGTCTTCACCGGGAGCAGCAGAAACTGCCATGCTGAACATTGAGAAAATTACAAGCACGGAAAGAACGATTGATAATGCTTTTTTCATAAGGATTCCTCCAATATTTTTAATAATTCGGTGCACACATACACCTATGTATTTTGATTATAGACCAAAAAACTCTGTTTGTCAATATTTAAGAAACATCTTTAATCTTTTTATTTGTATGTGTTAAAATGATGTGACCCAAAAAGAAAGAGAAGTAACTTCAAAATATG
>CALCHE010000253.1 GCA_937901145.1 uncultured Clostridia bacterium | reverse complement strand
GCTGCTCCCGATGAAAGATTTGTTGTAGCCAACTATGAAAACAACGGCATATTTGAAAGATATGTCGATGCTCTTGTAGGCGGTGACTATGCGGAAATTGTAAAGATATTTGCCGAAAGAGTTAAAAATGAAGCAGAAAAGGTTATGGATGAAAAATCAAAAATCACTGTTGATATGACACCCATTACAAAGGACGGCTGTCAGGTACTTGAAGCCGATGACAGCATTAAAAACAAAGTAGTCGTTATCCGTGCTGATGTGTTCAAGCCCGAATATCAGATTGCAACAAAGCAGTTGCAGCTTTGTACAGGAGGCTTTGGTGCAGAGCCTAATTCAAGAGGATCTGCCTGCTTCTGCACAAATCTTTACAGCGGTAAAGAGGCAAGATATGAACGCTCGGATATTCTCGGTGTTATTGAAAAGGACGACCTTCCCGATTGGGCAAAGGAAAGACTTGATGTAGTTCAGAAGGAAATTGCCCACAGAAGAAAGGAAAGGGATGCAAGATGACACAGCTTAATGTAACACCCATTACGGAAAATCTTGAAAAATATACCTTTAAGCAGAGCAGTCAGATTTATCATCAGACAGCCTGTATAGGTTATCTTCGTGCAGACCTCGGCTCAAACGGTAAGGAATTTCATTCCACTTGGAATGAGATTTCCGCATTTTTCAAGAGCGACGAGTTCTCAAAGGAGTTTGATGAGGTAATCAATGTCCTTCGTTTCGATGAAAAATACGGCAATATGCTCTCTGACAGAGTAAGGCTCAGTCAGTATTGTCGCAGTAGTGCAAAGCAGTACAGCGGTGCGGATAATCAGTATTACGGTGTCAGAGTGGACACTGACAACCATACCTATCTGTTAAGGCTTAACCCCAACAAGGGAGAATACAATCTTTACTGTTACTGCTACGTAAAGCATTTCCTCGAAAATCATCTTGCCTGTGCAAATAAGGGTATCAGATTTATAACTTCCTCATACCGAAGAACATTCACCATTCCCGACGGTGACAAAATCAGAATAAAGTACCCTGACGGACAAAAGCTTGATAAGACCTGCAGGTATATTGACGATTACCACACCGAAATCGGCGGTAATCTCTATCATATCTGCGAGTTTGCAGAGCTTATGGAGAATAACAAAAACAAGGTTATCCCGCTTCGTTCCTCGCTTCCCGAAAGGAGCTATGCAGTTCACCCCGAAAGCGGAAGACTTATTATCATCACAAAGGGTGAATATGAGGTTACAGATGTAAGTAATGCCTATGACAGCCCGGAAAAGAACAGAGAGCTTGCAGACGGACATAACCGTGAAATGGGTATTACAAAGCGGCAGGCAGAAGCTATGCTCGGCGGCATCATAAACGGTTGGAAAACACCCCTTGCTGACCCGAAGAATTATGATAAAAACGGTGTATATGTAGAGCCGAGGGACAGACAGAGAGGTGAAGCACGATGAAGAACATCGTCAGTTATGCTTGTTGATGAAAAGGCACTCGGATGTGCCTCATGCTGCTACCACAACGGAGATGTTTGTGGTGTTTGTTATAAAAAAATCATATCAGAATTTGAAGAAAGCAAGGTGAAAAAAGATGGCGAAAGTACCAAACGAAGTAGCTAAAAAGTTTAAAGCACTTGAAAAGCTCGTTTCTCTCGGTATCAGCTCCGAGGATGAAATTAAAAAGCTTACACCCAAGGACCTTATGGATGCGAAGGATATATCCTTTGCTGATGTTGTTATGATTTATCAGATAATGGAAAGCGTTAAGCAGAACAAGCTTTTCTCTTTCCTTGTAAAGTATGAGAAAGTAATGAATGACGGTGAGGTGAAGCCTGAATGTCAGGAAAATACGAATATATCACAGGAATCTACAACGACAAAATCCAAAAAGTAACTGCCAGCTTTGAGGATTGGAAAGCCTTTCTTAAAACGGCTTCCAATAACTATAAATACAACTTTGGCGAACAGTTGCTCATATACGCCCAAAAGCCCGAAGCAACGGCTTGTGCCGAGATAGGCTTTTGGAACGAAAAGATGCAGCGTTGGGTTAACCGAGGTGCATCAGGTATCGCCTTGTTCGATTACGCAAGCGGCAGACAAAGATTAAGGTATGTATTTGATGTATCAGATACCAATTCATTTTACGGGTACGAGGTGCCCCGTTGGGAAGTTAAGGAAAGATACCACAGCGAGATATGCGAAGCCTTAAGCAATGCTTTCGGTGAGGTAGCAGAGGGCGGTCTTGAATCTGTTATTGATGACACTGCAAGAAACTTGGTTGAGGATAATGCCCTCGACTATATCTCTGTACTTGAAGAAGTAAAGGCAGGCAGTTTTCTTGAAGAGCTTGATTCTGACAATATCTCTGTAATCTTTAAGGATGCACTTTCAAGCAGTATCGGATATATGATGATGAAAAGGTGCGGTCTTGATGCTGACTCATTCTATGATTTTGAAGATTTCAAGGCTATTTTCAATTTCAACACTCACGAGGTTGTTGTACAGCTCGGTAATGCTTTGAGTGACATATCTGAAATGGGTATAAGAGAAATTGAAAGCACGGTAAAAAATCTTCAGAAAAATGAGAAAAAAAGGAATCGCACATTTGTCAAAGAAAAAGAAATTGACTATGATGAAGGTGCAAAAGAAAAAGAAATTACCGAAAGGAGCAATGAAAATGGCACAGATTCAGTACAGACAGGTCGGAGATTACAAAATCCCGAACATCAAACTTCCGGAGGAGGAGAACGTTAC
>CALCHE010000252.1 GCA_937901145.1 uncultured Clostridia bacterium | reverse complement strand
GTCTTTCTGCCCAGAAGAGTCTGAGAATATCTTTTTCCGAAAAAGAGAGTCTGCCACTGACGCACCATACCGAGCACGCCGTTATTTAGAAGAACTACCACTACGGGAAGGTCATAAGTAACTGCAGTAGCAAGCTCATTAAGGTTCATACCGAAGGAGCCGTCACCGGTAATAAGAACGGTGGCTTCCTTTTTAGCTACAGCGGCACCGATAGCAGCACCGAGACCGTAGCCCATAGTACCCAGACCGCCGCTGGAAACGAATGTGCGGTTGCTTTCGAAATCAGCGTACTGTGCTGTCCACATCTGATGCTGTCCTACATCCGTAGCGATAACTGTGGATTTTTCCTTATATTTATTTATAACATCGAAAATCATCTTCGGAGTCAAAGGAGCCTTGGCGGCTTTCTCTATATTCTCTTCGTTGATTTTTTCCTGCTTTTTAAGTCCGTCGATTTTTTCCTTCCATAAGGGAAGCTTTTTCTTTTCACAAAGCTCTGTAATTCTTTTAAGACTGTCCTTTATGTCACCGTGAACACCTAAATCGGTGGAAACGTTTTTATTGATTTCCGATCTGTCGGCCTCAATATGTATAATCTTTGTTTTCTTTGCAAATTTCTGTGTATTTCCCGTGGCTCTGTCGCTGAATCGGACTCCGATACCGATAATCAGGTCAGCCTCCTTCTGCCCCATAGACGAAGCATAGTGGCCGTGCATACCCTGCATACCGAGAAATCTTTCGTGTGAAGAGGGAATAAGAGAAAGTCCCATAAAGGATGCACCGATATATCCGTCGATTTTTTCCGCAAAGGCAATAATTTCCTCTGCCATATCCTGCCCCATAGCACCGCCGCCGATGTATATGTAAGGTCTTTCACATTCGGCTATAAGCTCCACAGCCTGTTCGATGTATTTATCCTTAGCCTTTTTGGCTTCAAAGGGAGAAACTACCTCTTCCTTTTCATATTCGGAAAAGGCCAACTGAATATCCTTCGGAATATCCACAAGTACAGGACCGGGTCTGCCTGATTTGGCGATTTTAAAGGCCTCACGGATGGTGTCTGCAAGCTCGTTTACGTCGCTTACGAAATAGTTATGCTTAGTTATGGGAAGGGTTACACCCGTGATGTCAATTTCCTGGAAGCTGTCTCTGCCGATAAGCGAGGTAGGTACGTTACCCGTGATAGCTACCATAGGAACCGAGTCGAGCATAGCCGTAGCGATACCTGTGACCAGGTTTGTAGCACCGGGACCTGAGGTGGCAATAACCACACCCACCTTACCTGTGGCACGGGAATAGCCGTCTGCCGCATGGGCGGCACCCTGCTCATGGGCTGTGAGAATATGATTTATTCTGTCCCCTGCCTGATAAAGGGCATCATATATGTTCAAAACCTGACCGCCCGGGTAGCCGAAAACATCGGTTACGCCTTGCTCAATAAGGGTTTCTATTACGATTTGTGAGCCTGTCAGTTTCATTTTTTTACTCCCTGTGTTTTAAATAAAATGATTTAGATATTATATCACAGTAAAAAGTACATTGTCAATAAAATTAAGTCTTTATGTCATTTTTTCCTGCTTTACTTTATGATCAATCACGTGTCTGGAGGCAAGCTCTCTGTGTACATCCTCCACGGTGATGCCCATTTCATTCATAAGCACCATTACGTGATAGGCAAGATCGGCAATTTCGTATACAGTCTCAGCCTTGTCGTCTGCCTTGGCGGCGATGATAACCTCAGTACATTCCTCACCGACCTTTTTGAGTATTTTGTCGATACCCTTCTGAAAAAGGTAAGTAGTATAAGAGCCCTCCGGCAGCGTTTCCTTTCTGCCTTTAAGAAGATCATAAAGACCCTGAAGAGAAAATTCCTGAAGCTCGTCGCTTCTGTAAACCTCATTGGTGAAACAGGAATCTGTGCCCTTATGACAGGCAGGGCCGTCCTTTTCCACCACTACAGTCAATGCATCATAGTCACAGTCAGCTGTAACGGAAACGATGTGCTGATAATTTCCGCTGGTTTCACCCTTGAGCCACAGCTCCTGACGGGAACGTGAGAAAAAGCAGGTAAGTCCCTTTTCGAGGGAGATTTCTAAGCTTTCTCTGTTCATATATGCCACGGTAAGAACCTTTTTGCTGATGCTGTCCACTACCACAGCAGGGATAAGTCCCTTATCGTCGAATTTAAGCTTGTTTATATCAAAATCAATCATAATTTACCTCACATTAATTCCGTTTTCTTTCATCATTTTCTTCAGGTCGGGAATAAGCACCTCAGAGAAATGGAAGATAGATGCGGCAAGACCTGCATCCATATCGGGGATTTCTTTAAAAAGAGTTACAAAATCCTCTGCCGAGCCTGCACCGCCTGATGCAATCACGGGAACGTTTACAGCTTCTCTTACAGCTTTAAGCATTTCGATGTCGAAGCCCTTTTTCACACCGTCAGTGTCGATGGAGTTTACCACCACTTCGCCTGCGCCCATTTCCACACATTTCTTTATCCAACCGATAGCCTCTATACACGTATCCTCTCTGCCGCCTTTGGCAAAGATGCGGAACTGACCGTCCACTCTTTTTATATCAGCGGAAAGAACTACACACTGATTACCGTAAAGCCTTGCCGCCTGAGAGATAAGGTCAGGATTTTTTATAGCTCCCGAATTGACACTTACCTTGTCCGCACCGCACTTAAGCACGCGGTCAAAGTCTTCTACAGTGTTTATGCCTCCGCCTACAGTAAGAGGAATAAATATTTGTGAAGCTACCTCCTTGAGTATATCCGTGAATAGCTGTCTGCCCTCATAAGAAGCAGTTATGTCATAAAAAACGAGCTCGTCCGCACCGCATTCACTGTAGTATTTCGCCAGCTCCACAGGTGAGGAAACGTCATTCAGATTTTTAAAATTTGTACCCTTTACTACTCTGCCGTTTTTCACGTCGAGACAGGGTATGATTCTTTTGGTTATCATTTTGCCACCTCAATTGCTTTTTCAAGGTCAACTGCACCGATATAATAAGCCTTACCTAAAATAGCACCGTAAAGATTCATTTCTCTGAGTGCTTCGATATCCTCGAGGGAGGAAACACCGCCCGAAGCAACTATATCCATACTGTACTTTTCGGAAAGCTCCTTATAAAGAGCACGGTTCGTACCCTCCATAGCGCCATCTTTGGAAATATCGGTACAGATGACGGTTTTTACTCCTATAGAAGACAGATAAGAGAAAAACTCATCGGCTGTCTTCTGTGATTTTTCCGTCCATCCCTTAATAGCTACATAGCCGTCCTTGAGGTCAACTCCTACAGCGATTGAGCTTTTATACTTTGCCGTAACTCTCTCCAGAAACTCACTGTCTGTTACTGCAGCCGTACCTAAGATAACTCGCGTAACACCCAGATCAAGATATTTTTTTACAGTCTCCTCATCTCTGATGCCACCGCCTATTTCGATTTCGAGAGATGTGTAATCAGCGATTTTTCTTACGATGTCGATATTAGGAGTAGTTCCGTTTTTCGCACCCTCCAGATCGACGAGATGTACGAAGGTGGCTCCCTTCTTTTCGAAATCTCTGGCTATTTCGAGGGGATTATTACTGTAAACGGTCATTTGTTCATAATCTCCCTTATAAAGTCTGACAGCTTTTTTATCATAAAGGTCAATAGCAGGTAATATAAGCATTTTTTAACCTCCGAGTTCGCAGAATCCTTTAAGTATGTTAAGTCCCACCTGTCCGCTTTTTTCGGGATGGAACTGACAGCCGTAAATATTATCCTTACCTACGGCAGCAGTGAAAACTGTTCCGTATTCGCATTCAGCTATAGTTTCGTCAGTAACTGCAGCAAAATAGGAATGAACGAAATAAACGTGATCACCGTTTTTTATGTATTTAAAAACGGGTAAGTCCTCTTTAATCTCCAAAGCATTCCAGCCGATGTGAGGGATTTTCAGAGAAGAATCTATTTCACCTTCAAAGGGTATAATGTCACCTTTGATAAGACCTAAGCCCTCGTGACAGCCATACTCGAAGCTTCTTTCGAAAAGCATCTGCATACCGAGACATATACCCATAACAGGCTTGCCCTTGGCCGCCTCTTCTTTGAGCAC
>CALCHE010000251.1 GCA_937901145.1 uncultured Clostridia bacterium | reverse complement strand
TGCAGTCCTCTTCGACGAAAACAGTTTTACCCATAGCGGAGGCTGAAAGAGAAATCTTTTCTCCTTCGATTACTGTCAGGAAAAAGCTCACGGGAATATTTCCGGATTCTTTTTCATAAAGCTTCGAAAGATTTTTCAGCACTTGATTGGTTGCTGATGTGACATCCTCTTTCTGTCTTATGCCGAACATTTCTCTGCCTTTTGAATCTGTAAAATATCCGTCAGTAAAGCCCGATCGGGAAAACACACCGCGAAGCCTTCTGAGCATCTCCTCATTCGGCTCACCGTCACGGCTCTGCCTTATGGCAGTAACTGCCGCCGCAACATATTCGGGGCGCTTCATTCTACCTTCGATTTTAAGTGAATCTACACCAAGCTCACGGATTTCGTCAATCCTTTCCGCAAGGGACAAATCCTTAAGGCTGAGGTCATAGCCTGTACCGCCCTCCGCCGCAAAGGGCAAACGGCAGGGCTGAGCGCACAGTCCTCTGTTGCCGCTTCTTCCGCCGAACATGCTGCTCATATAGCACTGACCCGAAACCGACATACAATGTGCACCGTGGACAAACATCTCAATTTCTATATTGGTGCTGTCCTTGATTTTTTTGACCTCTGCCTTGTTCATCTCTCTGGGAAGAACGACACGGTCAAAGCCCATTTCTTCAAGAAGCTTTACACCTGCAACCGTCTGCACTGACATCTGTGTTGATGCGTGGCGTTCAAGGTCGGGGCAAGCCTTTTTAACAAGCGAGGCAAAGCCCACATCCTGCAGAATAACCGCATCTGCACCGGAAGCACACACATCTTTTAAAACAGCTAAAGCGGCGGATATTTCACCGTCGCTTATAAGTGTGTTCATTGTAACGTGAACCTTCATGCCGTGGCTGTGGCAAAGCCTTACAGCCTCACGGAGAAGGTCGCCTTCAAAATTATCCGCCTTTATTCTGGCATTGAAGGTCTTGGCACCCATATACACCGCATCCGCCTTACAGCGCACCGCGGCAACCACCGACTCAAAGGAGCCGGCAGGTGCGAGTATTTCAACCTTCTTTTTCATTTTTACTTGTTCTCGAGGCTGAGTACGGCGTCAAGCTCTCGTCTGAGTCTTTCGTTTTCGGCCTGAAGAGCCTCAACTTCCTTCTTGTGCTTTTCGCTGTCATGTCTTGCAAGGTCAGCCTTACTCTTTGCCGCAGAGGCATCGTCAAGGTAGTCCTTGATCTGCTCGCGCAGTCTGTCAGCAGTTGAGGTTGCCTTTTTGCTTTCATCTGCGTAATCCAGTGCAGCAAGAACTGCTGCCTGTGTTACGGAAAGTCTGTTGTTGACCTTCATAATTCCTGCCATTTTAGCATCAAGCTCCTTACCGAGAAGCTGAACGTATCTCGGGTCATCCTCTGCAAGGATTGAGTAATCTGCGCCCATAATCGTCACTTTAACTTTATTTGCTGCCATAAATTATCACCCTTTCACACAATGATAAATACAGTCTGTATTTTTATCCGATGCTGTCTGCTGCAATGATTGCACCGTCAGCCTTTTCATAGCTTACGGTTACCTTGTCCCCCTTATTGAGAATAACAACGCCTTCCTCATCACTTGCCTTGATTGAGAAGTACCTGCTGTCGTCTTCAAGGCTGATGTAATAAACACTGTCGCCACCGATTACGGCTGTACGGATGTCGTCAATTACACCCTTCTTGCTTTCAAGGTTAATTTCGGGCTTGTCTGCCACATCAGTGTTATTGGTAGCGTTTTCAATCTCGTCAATATCAACGTCTATCTTGATATTATTGTTCTTAAGGGTATCAACATAATCCTTTGTACATTCGGCAATTGTTGTGCCTGTTGAAACAACCTGATAGTTTTCAACATTTACCATTGCATAACGCTTAACAAGGTTGTCACTGTCCTTAAGCGACATAAAGTAGGTGGGCTCACCGCTGATATTAAGAAGAATGGGGAAGGTTGCTCTGTACTTATAGTCCTGAACCTCACCTTGTGCAGAGGACTGTGCTGAGGTTTCCTTAGCGCCTGAAACCTCGTAGAAGTTAGCCTCCTTTGTTCTCATATTCATAAGAACAAAGCCGATAATAGCCTGGTCGTTACCTGCTGAGGTTACGCCTGTGTATGCATAAACGTCGTCATCCTTCGCAATGAAGTTTCTGCCTTCGGTTGCAACCTTAACGCCCTCCTGACCGAGAACGGAGTTGATGAAGCCGTTTTTGTACTGACCGTAGTAGTTGAACTGCTCAACAAGAAGCGCATCGGAATAAATACCGTCAATCCACTGAAGCTCCTTGCTTGTCTTCACCTCATCAACAGAATATTCTGTCATTTCACCGGTGATAGCATCAACAATAACAACACCCTTTACATCTGTTCCGCCGAAAAGACCGATTGTTTTATCAAGCACTGTGCAAAGCCAGAAGGGTCTGCCGCTTTCATCAATTTCAAAACGGGGTGTGTCAAAAATATGAGTGGGATAGCTGAAGCGCACGTGACGCATAAGATATTTGCCGAAGTGCTCTGTTGTAGCGTACCTGATATACTCACCCTCAGGAAGGGTAACAAGCTCAGCCTTCTGGCTTACCATATTTACAACAACATAGCCGGGAAGACCGCTTTTTGTGTTCTTGAGCCATTTGAAAACGTCACCGTAAGCAAGAGTTGTAAGCTTAACGGGATTGTTCTTATAGTTAATCTGTGTAAAAGCAGTTGAAATTTCAAACTGTGAAACCTTACCGATAGCGGCGAGGTCGCCGAGGGTACGGTTGGCAAGAGCCTTTGCGGAAGCATTATCAAGAACAGGAACACTTGAGAAATCAGCCTCTGCAATATCACTTGCAAAATTCTTTGTATCATCAACCTCAATGATGTTGCTGTAAGTCTTTGCTCTGAAGAAAACAGATGATGCAACATAACCCACACCTACAATCACAACAAGCACACCTGCAATAGCAATAGGCACAAGTGACTTTTTCTTTACATAAGGCGTATATTCGGGTTTAATATGTGCAGAGCTTGTAATGAAGAGAAGCACCACAAAAATTGCAAGCACCGTTCCGAGGAACATATAGGTGTCCGTGCTTTTGAAGTTGAGGGGAGGAAGCATAAAGTAATATGCAATTGCTCCGCCGATGATTGTTCCGATAATGCTGATAAGCAGCTTGAGACCGGCCTTTTTGGGCACAAGATAAGCATTTTTGCCTGCGCCCTTTCCGTTGCCGCCGTTACCTGTAAAATCTACCTTGATGGGTTCCATAGTTAATCTCCTTTGAATTTGCTTTGTTTATTATTGGCTGATTTTTACTTGTATTTTCTTGAAAGCTTGCCTTCAGCCTCTTCTTTTGTAATTTTGCCTACGTTGTAGTCTGCCATAACCTGAACATCCTTATCGTTAAGCTTGTAGAAATTCCAGATAACGAGTGCAATTACGAGACCGATAATAGGAATAACATTATAGGTGAACCATAAACCGTCGATTGCTTCCGGTGTCTGCTGTGCACGGGCATTGATAGCCTCCAGTGCTTCAAAGCTGTCTACGCCTTCGAATGTTTTAAATCCGAAAACACCTAAAAGAGCGAGACCGAGTGAGCCTGAAATAGCAGCGGCAAGCTTAACGGCAAAGGTCTGGATAGCGAAGGTAATGCCCTTTGCTTCGGTACCTGTGGTGTACTGTCCGTATTCTGCACAGTCGGGTGTGAATGTGAAGGAAAGAACACCGATAATGCCGAGTGGTATGGCGCGGAGCATAAATGCGATAGTGAAAAGAATGAAACTGTTCTTCGTAGGTATGATAGCAAAGGAAAGAATAATGGATGCAATAACAGAAATTTTGAAGAGCTTGGTTTTGTCCATTTTTCTGATAATTTTCGGTACCAGAAGTGCCATAAAGAGCTGAGGCAGGGCTGCGACCGTACCGGTAATAAGTGATGCAAGAGTATTATTGAAAATATAATAAGCAGTGATAAGGTGTAATGCAGTGTATGTCTGTGCACCTGAATAGAATATATAACCAATGTAATAGATAAGGAGATATTTATTGCTTATGATATATTTAAGCATTCTTTTTACGGTGAACTGTTCCTCATCTATACTTTTGTTTCTTTCTTCACATTTAAAGCAGACAGGGAACATAGTAGCGGCAGCTACTACAGCGACAATAACAGAAATCCAGCCGTAATTCAGACCGATAAATTCACTGATAAGAACGGTTACCAGAACTGTGGTAAGAGCTGAGCCTACACCGCCGGTGATACCCTTGAGAGAAAGAATGGTATTTCTTTCTTCGATATTGCTTGTCATGGAAGTGATGATACCGAAGGCGGGAACGTCACAAAGGGTATATGCTGTATCCCAAAGAATATAAGCTATAGCAAACCAGGCAAGCTTAAAGGCTTCGGAAGTAGCTTCTGTGTTAGGAATAATGAAAAGTAAGATAGTAGAAACAGGGGTAAGCACACAGGCTATTTTAAGCCATGGAATGAATTTTTTACCGCTCTTGAATGTAATTTTGTCAAAGATAACGCCGAAAAGTGCATCATTGACAGCATCCCATACTTTAACTACCAGCATTACTGCTGCGGATTTTGCCGGATTAACACCTAAAAGAAGCAGGAAGGTAGTAAGATAAGCGGCTATCATATTGTAGATCATATTCTGACCGAAGAAATAGAAATAATAGCTTTTTCTTTCGGTTGGATTTGTTTGCCACAAAGGGTTTTGCAATTTTTTTTCTTTCATATTTTATGTCTCCTTTTTTTATTATAAATATTGTATCACTCTGAAAATAATAAGTCAATAGAAAAGAGATACAAGAAATATTTGTAAGAACTACTTGAACTATTTGAATAAATGTAATATAATGTATTCTGTAGAACTCTGAAAATCGAAAGGAGATTTTATTATGATGGATAAATTCAGAGAGTTTTTAGAAGGTATCGAAAGTGAATGGAAAACAGGTCTTTCCATTGCGCTTGCAGTTATTCTGATTTTTTCAATGGGTAATGTAGCAGGTTCTCTTACAAATATCAATGCTACTCCCGTAAATGAAGAAAGCGCTGCAGTTGATAATACTGCTGATACTCAGACTCCCACAGAAGCACCCACCCAGGCACCCACTGCTGCTCCTACCACACAGGCACCTACAGCAGCTCCCACTACTCAGGCTCCCGTTGCGGACAGTCAGCCTGCTGACACAGCTACATCTGCTCCTGCGGCACAGGCTCCCTCCACAGGTGCTCCCGCCACTACAGAGGAAATAGTTGCTCTTTTCAATGAAAGCGCAAATAAAATCAAAACTACAGCGAAAAAGGCTACAAGAAATTATCAGGATATGAGAATCAATAAGCTTGAGGTTCCCTCTGCTCTTCAGTCTCTTTGTGACACTGCTATTGCCAAATTTGTTAAGCCGAATATGACTCCTGAAGTATATGAAGGCGCTCTTATTGCTGAAAAGTACCCCGTAAGCGGCACAGATTTCGCAAGTAAGCTTAAGCCAGAATATCTCGAAACCATCACATGCACAGATAATGGTACTGAATATGTCATCGACATTAAGATGAAGGATCAGCAGAATCCTGTTTATCGTGGCGGTGAGGGTGTAGGCTCCATTTTCTGGACTATGAATATCGATGATATAGCAAACAATGCTCCCGGCTTTGAAAGTGCACAGTTATCATATTATGACTGTACCGCTACTGCTAAAATCGACAAGGCAACCGGAAATATGACCTATTCAAAGTTCCTTTATAACTTTGATATGGATGTTAAAATTAAGATGGTTGTTTCTCTTCAGGCTTTAGCATCAATGAGTGTCGAAGAAGAATATACAATAGAATATTGATTTAACTGATATAAAAAATAAGGTTCTTCGGAGCCTTATTTTTTTGGAAAAAATTTCATATTAATATATTGACAAATGTGTATTATAGTGGTATTATTTACAAAGTTAGTTATGACTAATTGTTTTTTTAAATTATTCAGTTAGTCTGACCTAATCAGTGAAAGGCGGGGTATCGGTTATGAATTTAACACAGGCACAGGAAGGAAAAGAATATATCATCCGTGAAATCGAAACAGACGATGATGAGCTTGATGCATTCCTTTTTTCTCTCGGTTGTTACAGCGGTGAGCCTATTACTGTAATTTCTCGCCTCAGAAGTGGCTGTGTTGTTTCCATCAAGGATGGAAGATACAATATTGATAATCAGTTGGCTGAAGCTATAATAATATAAGTTATATAATAAGTTACGGCAGAATAATTTCTGCCTATTATAAAAGGCTTTGAGTTAGTCTTGTATAACTCGAGATTTCAAACTATAGAAAGCAGAGGAATTTATTTATGAGAGTTGCTTTAACAGGCAATCCTAACAGCGGTAAAACCACGATGTATAACGCTCTTACCGGTGCTAACGAAAAGGTTGGTAACTGGGCAGGTGTTACCGTGGAAAAGAAGGAGCATTCCGTTAAAAAGATTTATTGTGACGGTAAAGATAATATTGTAGCAGTTGACCTTCCCGGTGCTTATTCAATGTCACCTTTTACCTCCGAGGAAAGTGTGACGAGTGATTATGTGAAAAATGAAAATCCTGATGTTATCATCAATATCGTTGATGCCACTAATCTGAGCAGAAGCCTTTTCTTCACCACACAGCTTCTGGAATTAGGTATTCCTATGGTAGTGGCTCTGAATAAAACCGATATCAATAAGAAAAAAGAAACCAAGATTAATGTAAAGGCTCTTTCAGAAATGCTCGGATGTCCTGTAGTGGAAACAGTCTCCACCTCTTCCGAAGGTCTTGCCTCAGTTATGAAGTCTGCATTTGCTCAGGTCGGTAAAAGTCAGACAGCTCCTTACATACAGGGCAGTATTGATATGACAGACAAAAGTGCTGTTATTGAGGCTGATAAAAAGCGCTATGCTTTCGTTAATGAAATCGTTTCTGCCACTCAGAAGAGAAAAATTTTTACAAACGTAAAAAATGCGCAGGATAAAATTGACGAAATTCTTACTAACAGATGGCTGGGTATTCCTATTTTTGCAGTTATAATGTTTGCTGTGTTCTGGATTTCACAGGCGGGTCCCGGAGTATGGATTGCCGAGGGCTATGAGTTTGAAAACGGAACGGTTGTTCCCGGTCTTGTAACACTTCTTGAGGCTTTCCAGGCCCGTATAGGCGGACTTCTTACAGATGCCAACCCCCTTCTTTATGCACTTCTTATTGACGGTGTAATAGGCGGTGTTATTGCAGTTGTCGGCTTCCTTCCTCTGGTTATGGTAATGTATTTTCTTATCGCATTACTTGAAGACTGCGGTTATATGGCCAGAGTTTCAGTTATTCTTGACCCGATTTTCAAAAAGGTGGGTCTTTCCGGTAAATCCGTTATTCCCTTCGTTATCGGCACGGGATGTGCTATCCCCGGTGTTATGGCTTGCCGAACCATCCGTAACGAGCGTGAGAGAAGAGCTACCGCTATGCTCGCTCCTTTCATGCCATGCGGTGCCAAGCTTCCCGTAATTTCTCTTTTTGCAGGTGCATTCTTTGAGGATGCCACATGGGTTGGCCCCATAATGTATTTTGTGGGTATTGTAATTATTTTCTTTGCCGCTCTTATTATCAATAAAATCACAGGTAATTCCAAAAAGAAATCCTTCTTTATTATGGAGCTTCCCGAATATAAGGTACCCTCTTTTATGAGAGCCTTCAAATCAATGTGCAGCCGCGGTTGGGCATATATCGTAAAGGCAGCTACAATCATTCTTCTCTGTAACACTGCTGTTCAGATTATGCAGTCCTTTACATGGAAGCTGACTGAGGCAGAAACAGCGGATACTTCTATTCTTGCCTCAATCGCAGGTCCCTTCGCTTATGTTCTCTTTCCTGTCGTAGGTGTTCTCTCCTGGCAGCTTGCTGCAGCGGCGGTTACAGGCTTCATCGCAAAGGAAAATGTGGTCGGTACACTTGCAGTCTGCTTTGTCGGTCTGGAAAATCTTATCGATACAGAGGAGCTTTCTCTTATGGAGGGTGCGGGTGCTGAGGTAGCCTCTGCCTTTGCAATTACAAAGGTTGCTGCTCTGGCTTATCTTATGTTCAATCTTTACACTCCTCCCTGTTTCGCTGCTATTGGTGCCATGAACAGTGAAATGAAAAGCGCTAAATGGCTCTGGGGCGGTATCGGTTTCCAGCTGGGTACAGGCTTTACAGTAGGTTATGTCGTATATCAGATCGGAACGCTCATTACCACAGGCTCTTTCGGTGAAGGCTTTTTACCCGGTCTTGCCGCAGTTATAGTATTCGCGGCAGTTCTGGTATTTCTCTCTATTAAGGCTTCAAAAAGAGTCAAAGCTGAGCAGGCTCTTAAGACCAAGAAAAAACAGGCAGTTAAATAAAGGTAATCATTATGGATAATTTAATAATAATTTCTGCTGTTGTGCTTATTGTCGCTTTGGCAGGAGCTTATATTTACAAAGAAAAGAAAAAGGGAAAAAAATGCATCGGATGTCCCTCAGGCGGAAGCTGTACTTCAGGTAACTGTCAGGGATGTACCGGTTGCAGTATTTCAGACAAGAATTAATAATCTCTGCAATATATAAAATATTAAGTCGCTTATAGCTTTTAAAAGGTTGTAAGCGACTTTTTTCAGTTTATTTAAGCAGAAAACTTATGTTTTATCGAAAAAAATGCAGTTCGTCCTTCAAAATGTGTCGTTTGTCAGTATTTGAAAAAAGCGGATAAAAAGGTGTAGAATACAGACATCAAAGGAAAACACAAATCCTTGAAACGAAAAAACGACAAAAAACAAAAGAAATTTGGAGGACAAAAAAATGGCATTACTTTATCTCGACGTAGCACAGCTTACAGAAAGAGCAAACGAGCTCGAAACACTCAACGAACAGCTTCTTACCGAAATCGGTGTACTCAATGAAAGAGAAGCCGAACTCGCAGGAATGTGGGAAGGTGAAGCAAAGGAAGAATTCAGAAGAGCATATGCATCAGATGCAGTTCAGATGAAAAACTTCTACAACGCAATCAGAATTTACATCCAGCAGTTAAGACTCATCATCGAATGCTACAGAAGATACGAAGCATTCAACGCAGCACTCGCAAGAGCAAGAAGATACGGCGGCTGCCACTAAGTAAAAACCAACTGAAGAAAAGGAGATTTTAATCATGAACACAAATGCAATCTTAAACGTAAACGCACAGGACCTCATCAACACAGCAGATATGTTTGAGCAGTCAGGCTCTACAGTAAATCAGCTCACATCAGAAATGCTCGGTCTCGTAACAGGACTCAGCTCCGTATGGGAAGGCGATGTAGCTCAGATGTACATTTCAAAGTTTACCTCTCTCGAGGATGACATCGAAAAGATGGTAGGAATGATCACAGAGCACGTATCCGATCTTTACGAAATGGCATCCAACTACATGGATGCAGAGGCAGAGGGTATGAACGCTGCCGAAATTCTCAGCACTGACGTTATCGTATGATAACTGAAATAAAAACGGAATAAATGAAAGGAGTAAAAACCATGTTCGAAATCAAAGAAGTATCAAACGTAGAAGCTACTGCTTCTCCCGTAAGCTGTCTTCTCACCTGGGCAGGCGTTGGCCTTCTCTATGCTGCAGTATGCTGCTGATAAAAGTTGGTAAAAATCAGCTAATAATCCTAACAAAAAAAGATTACAGGTCAGTTTTAAAATAACAGACCTGTAGTCTTTTTATATAATTCTCGAAATAATAAGTCCTGCCACAAGTCCTCCTAAAACAGAAAGAACTATCTTTAAAACTGCCGTTGTTCTGTCCCCTTTTATTTTCGTGGGCGGAGCTTTATCCGTTCTTCCGGCAATAATGCCTGCTCTTTCTCTTATCTTTCCCTCGCTGATGCTGGCATATTCGGGTTTAACGAAAAAGAGAATTCTCTCGAAATAATCACAGTCTGTCTCGTTTACTTCTACTACCTGACGGTTTACACCTTTGATCATAATAATTACCTCTTCATTAAAATTATTTACATTTTTAGTTTTGTAATATTATTATCTTTTATGCCTTGAATTTAATTGTAAAAAATGTTACTCTAAAGTGCGAGGTGATAATATGCCTAATTATCAGAAGGAACTGGATAATATAATAGAAAAAAATGAGAAAACAGGTACCGTTCCCACTCTTATGCTACATGTGTGCTGTGCGCCCTGCAGCAGCTACTGTCTGGAATATCTTTCTCAGTTTTTTAGGATAACAGTCTTTTACCATAATCCTAATATTCATCCGATCGAAGAATACGAGCAGAGAGTAAATGAGGTTAAAAGATTAATCAGTGAAATGACCTTTAAGCATCCTGTCGATTTCATCGAAGGAAGAAATGATCCTACGGAGTTTTATGAAGCTGTCAGAGGATATGAAAAGGAAAAAGAAGCGGGTAAAAGATGCTTTATATGTTACAGACAGCGTCTTTATGAAACGGCACTGATCGGCAAAGAAAAAGGCTTTGATTACTTTACTACTACTCTTTCCATAAGTCCTCTGAAAAATGCAGAAAAGATAAATGAAATCGGTCTGGAAATAGAAAATGAGCTCGGTATAAAGCATCTGCCTTCTGATTTTAAAAAGAAAAACGGATATAAGCGCTCCATTGAGCTATCAAAGGAACATAATCTGTACAGGCAGAATTACTGTGGATGTGTTTATTCATTAAAAAATGAATAATAAATCCCCTTTTGTTACACAATAAATAAAAAGTAACAAAGGGGATAATTTTATGCAGACTGATACAGTAAAGCTTTTAAGGGAATGCGATTCAGGAGCCAAGACAGCCGTAAACTCCATAACCGAAATGCTGGACAAGGTGAAAAACCCGGAGCTTCTTTCCATTCTCACCAAAAGCCTTAAAACCCATCAGACCTTACAGGTGGAAATCGGTGAATACATCAAGGAAATCGGTGCCGAAACCAAGGATCCTCCTTTAATGGCAAAGGCTATGTCATGGATGAAAACAAACATTAAAATGCTCGAGCATAATGAGGACAGCACTATAGCGGATCTGATGCTTGACGGATGTAATATGGGAATCAAACAACTCTGCGGATATGTTAACGAATTCAAGGGTGCTGATGAAAAATCGCAGTCCTTAGCCAAGAAAATCATCAAGGAAGAGGAGCATCTCATTGAGGAGCTGAAAAATTATCTTTAATACGAAAAAACAGTCGGGTGCAAATGCATCCGACTGTAATTTTATGTTTTATCAGTTGATTTTACCGTAAAGGGAAACCTTTGCAGCACCTGCGTCAGTTCTGGGAGCTCTGGAGGGAGCTTCTACGGTAGAGGAACTGCTTCTGCCTCTGCCGCCGCGGTTATAACCGCCGTTTCTGCCGCCACGGCCTCTGTTGTAGCCGCCCTTAGAGGGGTGAGTAGGCTTTACACCTTCAGCGAGAGTGATAACAACTCTTCTGCTTGCATCGGAGCCTACGGAGTGAGAGGAAACACCCTCGATTTCCTGAACTGCTGTGTGAATAATTCTTCTTTCATAGGGATTCATGGGCTCGAAAGTTACATTTCTGCCGTATTTGAGTACCTTTTCGGAATTCTTCTTTGCAAGCTCACGGAGAGCATTGTTTCTCTTTTCACGGTAGTTACCTACGTTGATGGAAATTCTTGAGTATTCGCCGTCCTTCTTTGTCTTGTTAGCAACGAGACGTGTAAGATACTGGATGGAGTCAAGAGTTTCACCTCTTCTGCCGATTACGATACCGTAATCATCACCGCAGTCGAGCTCGAAGATAACCTCGTTATCCTGTGTACGGAAAGCTTCGATATTGACTTCGCCTACGCCCATACCTGTAAGGATATTCTTAAGATATGCTGCTGCAGACTTAAGGCTTTCGCTTTCATCTGTATTTATAGCTGTTTTAACAGTTTCGACGGGCTTTTTCTCTTCTGCGGGCTTTTCTTCCTTTGCGGGAGCGGGAGCTGCCTTCTGAGGAGCAGGCTTCTTTTCTGCTTTGGGAGCTGCCTTAGGAGCGGGCTGTGCCTTTACGGGCTCGTCGGGAACTTCGTAAAATGCTTTTGCTTTAGCAGGTGAACCGCCGAAAAGACCTAAGATCTTTTTCTGAGGATAAGCAACGATTTCTGTGTGAACGTCTGCGCTTGCGGGAGCATTAAGCTCTTTGACCGCGTTGGCAATTGCTTCATCTATGGTAGCACCTGTAGCGAGCTTTTCAATTTTCATTATCTGTTTTCACCACCATTTTTATAAAATAGTATGAACTTAATCGTTCGGGGATTAGTTTTCAATGTCTGCTTTTTCTTTAGCAGTAAGCTTCATTTTTTCGTATGCTCTGCGATCGATGGTTTCCTCAACCATTACCTTGGCAAGTACCTTTCTGGGTGCATAGAAATGACCGATGATAAGAGTCTGGAAGAAAGCGATAAGGCTGGAAAGGATCCAGTACATACCCATACCTACAGGGAAGCTCCAGCAAAGGAACACTGACCAGATGGGCATCATAAACATCATACAACCCATCATCTGCTGATTCTGCATATCGGGGTTGGTTTTCTTCTGTCTTACCTGGGTGAGGACAGATGTGAGCATTGATGCAATACCTGAAAGAACGGGAATTGCGAGAATGAAGATTGATTCCTTTGTAATACCCATTTCTGCGTAAACATTACTGGGAATCATACCGAGATCGATACCGAAAATGCGGAAATCAAAGTTACGGATTGCCTCAATTTCGTTGGCGAAGTTTGTGAGAAACTCGGGCTTGGCTTCGAGAATTTTTTCGATATTTGTGATAACGATGGGTTCAAGATAGTAAGCACCTCTGTTACCTGATGTCTGCAGACCGAGTGCTGTGGCAGCTTCGGTGAAAGCAGTGATAACCTCTGCTGAGAGATTAAGAACATAGGTGAGGGGTTTCTGGATTACGCCGTAAAGACCGATAAGGATGGGAAACTGCAGAAGCAGGGGTAAGCAGCTGGCACCCATTGAGGAGTAGCCCTCTTTCTGGTAAAGCTCGCTGGTTTCCATCTGGATTTTCTGCTGTCTTTCCTGGGGGTTGTAGTCCTGATACTTTTCTCTGATTCTTTTAAGCTTAGGCTGAAGACGCATCATTTTAGCCGAAGACTTCTGCTGTTTGATGTTTGAGGGCAGAAGAATAACACGGAAAAAGACGGTGAAAATTACGAGTGCGATACCGTAATTAGCAACAAAGCTGTAAAGAATTCTAAAAAGATATCCAAAAATGCCGTATAAGAAATTCATTCTTAAATACCTCCGAAAGTTACTCCTGAAAATAAAAGAGATAAAGCTGTTATTTCAGACGGTGGTCCTCCTTTTTAGGCGGGACGGGATCATATCCTCCTGCCGAAAAGGGATTACAGCGCAGTAATCTCCACAGGGCAAGCAAGCCGCCCTTTAGAGCACCGTGAGTTTCGATAGCTTCAATGGCATAACAGGAACAGGTCGGGTAATATCTGCACATAGGGGGCAGATGGGGAGAAATGTAGCGGCGGTAAAATCTGATCAGAGCTAAAAAGATCTTTTTCATTTTATCACACCGAGCTCTTTCATACATTCGACCATACCTTTCTCCACCTGAGTGGACTTAAGGTATTTGGTTTTATTACGGGAAACGAAGACAAAGTCATAGTTGCCCGATATTTCATAATTCCTGAAAACCGACTGACAAGCCGCTCTTATAATTCTTCGGGAGCGATTCCGTTCAACAGCGTTACCGGTTTTTTTGCTCGTAGTAATACCGACACGACAAATACCCACACGGTTTTTTAATGCATAAACAACCAGTGCAGGTTTAGCCGATGACTTGCCGCGGTAATAAACGCGGTTAAAGTCTGTATTCTCTTTTAAAGTAAGGTACTTTTGCAAAAAAATCAAACCCTAACACTATTTTGAACGAGTGTGTGTGTTTACTGGTGTCGGATAACCGACAAAAAAAGCTCAGTTAATTAGTATGTGAGCTGCTTTCTGCCCTTTGCACGACGACGGGCAAGAACCTTACGGCCGTTCTTTGTTGCCATTCTTTTACGGAAGCCGTGTTCCATTTTTCTGTGGCGCTTTTTGGGTTGATAAGTTCTTTTCATTGCATTAAACCTCCTTTAATAATTTTATAAAACGGGACATATTGCAAGGAGTATAGAAGTGAAGCAATATGGTGTCCGACGCTTTTAAATTTAATGCGAAAAAGTCATAAGACTGCAAGACATAACTTGCAGAGAAACATTATATATCAAATCAGGGCATTTTGTCAATGTTTTTGTTCGTTTTTCTTTGATTTTACGGGTCTTTTAAAGCTTTATTATTTCAGCGTTGTGGTATTTTATCCTATGGTATACAAGATAATGTATTACGTCTTTTTTCTGAATTTTTATCTTAAGGAAAATCTAAAGTAAATATACGATAATATATGTTGCATTTTACATTAAAGAGTGATAAAATAGGTTCATTAACCCAAAGGAGGCGTTTGTTTTGGACGAACTTAAAAAGGACGGTCTGCTCTCCGAGGAGGAAAGGTCCGAAGAGATAACTGAGGAAGCTTATCTTCCCGAGGAAGAAACCGATGAAAACGGTGCTCTCATGGAGGAGCTCGAAAATATCAGAGATATGTTTCAGGAAGAACTGGACAGAGCTTCTGCAGAAGATTATGATGAGGACGGAATGCTTATTCAGGAGCTTGAAAGCGACGAAGACTATGCTGACGAGGATGAGGAGGAAATAGCTCCCGAGGATCTGTGTCAGTGCTGCGAGAAAAAAATCCGCTTCAAGGAATTTGATGAGGATTATCCCTACTGTGAGGATTGCCGTAATGCGATGAAAAAATACCCTATCCGTAAAAGCGGTGTTTTAGCTTTGCTTGTTTCAGCGATTCTCTTTGTAGCAAGCATATATGTATCCTATCCTTATCTTAATGATGCTTTCGCAGTGGCAGAGACTTCTGCTAATTACAAATCAGGCTATGTGATGAGTGCTCTTCAGGATTACTTTGCTTATTTTAACGGCGGCAAAACAGGTGAAGGAATATCAAAGAGAGCCTTTGATGAGATTATCGAAGGTTATAACAAATTAGGTTACCAGACCAACGGTGCACAGCTTATCAATAACTATTACACAGAAGATGACCTCAAAAAGCCCTGGAATAAAAAATATGCTTCCGTAATTAAAGAAGCTACTGTTCTTACGGAAACCTATGAGGCTGTCAATGCGGTTACAGGTGAAGCCTTCGCAAGTAAGGATCTCGACTATGATAAGGTTCTGGCTGATCTTAATGCTCTCAAGGAAGCAAAGCCCATAGAAGAGGGTAAAAGTCAGGTTACCGAAAAGTATAACGAGGTATTCATCGAGTATTATAAGTATGTTCTGATGAGCATCGCAGAGAAGCCTCTCACCGAACAGCTCGAGCAGCTTAAGTATATCGACAGCATCGGTGAAGGACAGGAATGGATATATCTTTCAAACTACTGTGCTATTGCGGCAAGATTAGGCAATGAGGAAGAAGTAAATTACAGCTTCGATAAGCTCACAGAAATTAATAAAGAAGACAGTACGGCATATCTTTTCAAAGCTAATTTATATCGCTATACCGAAACACCTGATGCAGACAAGATTATCGAGGTGTGCGACGAAGCAAAGGCAGCTCTCGGTGCAAACGATTTAAGCTATAAGCATCCTCTGGCTATAGCATATCTCATCAAGGGTGAAGGAACTCTTGCCCTGGAGGAAATCGAAGCACTTTTCAATGCGGGTAATTACACTGTTCAGAACTGTAACCTTTATGCTCTCGTAGGTCTTTATAACGGAGACAAGGAAATTTACAGTGAGATGAAAGAGCTTCTCGCAGGCTACGGATATGAAATCAGTGAGCTCGTAACCAAGTATAAAAACGGTAAAATCACTATCGAAGAAATTATCAAGGACCAGGGAGGCGACATCTGATGACATCACTTTACATTTTTATCAAATATCTTACCTTCCCGGGTGCACTTATGAGATGTTTCTGGGAACAGATAGTGTGCCGTATCTGCAAGGTGCCCGTAGAGGATAACCGCTATTTAAGAAAAGATGAAATGATAAGCCACATTGACCATGAGCTTATGCCTAAAGCACAGGGAGCATTTGCGCTCTGCTTCGTTCCCGCCTTTATGAATTTCATCGGTGCATTTTTCCTCGCACTCGCTCCTGTTATGTTTACACTTTACGCCCGTATCGACGATATAGTGCTTACTGTAGTGAATGCTATTGCTTACTGGCTCGCATTTTCTCTTATGATTAACTCCTATCCTCTCATTGAGGATGCATATAATATGATGGAAAAGATTTACAAGCAGGGTAATATTATTCAGAAGATATTATATGCACCTGCTGCTGTGCTTCTTTTTATCGGTGCATTCCTGGAAAAATACTGTATTACATTTATTTTAGGTATAGCATTTACAGTAGCAGTTATCATTCTTTAAGAGTGAAATAAATATCAGACCACCGTACAGACTTTTTGCCGAACGGTGGTTTTGGTTTTAAAAGAGTAAAAGGGACTGTTCGTTACATGAACAGCCCCTTTATTATTATACCTTTTTAATCTTATTGAGCTTTGCGTTGATATTGAGAAGCTCTTCTTTGGTGAACTTCACTTCCATAGCACCGATGAGGTTAGCTATTCTCAGAATAGAGAAGGCACCTGCCATCTGTAAAAGCTCCTTAGAGGGCTTCATACCGCCGGGAAGACCGCCGCCGCCCTTCTTTTTACCTTTACCGTCGTCCTTCTTTGTTGCCTTGAACTTTTTAAGGAGAAGGAGAACGAAGGATACGGTTACCATCTTACCCTTGAAGGATTTGCAGATTTCAGAGAATTTATCGTTGATGTTATAGAAGCCTTCGGGAGTGGTGATGTCAAACCAGTTAAGGATTGCGCCCTTTTCTTTGAAGATGTATTCCTGATTGAGCTCCTCAACCTTTCTGATTTTGCTTTCATCCTTGCAGTCTCCTGCCACAGCAGTGAGAACTGTTTCGCCGGTATTGGGTACATCGAAGCGGAAGAAGTGGTCGTCAGCTGTCTTTTTACCGAGGGAAACACCGTTAGCGAAAAGCTCTACCTCAGGAAGGTTGGAGTATACGGTAACCTTGGTTACAGCCTCGACTCTGTCGATGTATCTTTTACCGCAGATGTGAACGAAGGGTTTATCGGAAAGCCATGCCTTGTAAGCATAGAAGGAGTCCTTCTTATACTTTCTGTCCATAGTCATAAGACCCTTATGGTTCTGACCGTTTTCGCCGCCCTCCTGACGTGCGTCAGCACCGAAGTCAAACATATTCCATACGTGAGTAGACCAGATGAACTTACGTGTAAAGAGCTGCTTGATAAGCTCCTCGTGGTAGTATGCCTGATATTCCTCAGTATAGTCACCCTGAGTGGGATTGGAGGTGTGCCAGTTGAGTGCCTCACAGCCGTATTCGCTGCAGCCGATGGGAGTGTTCGGATGATTTTTGTGGAACTTATCGAACCAGGGACCGTTCATTGATGCCTCACCGCCGTACCAGCCGAAGTAGTGGTTATAGGAGACAACATCGGGGATTTTCACATATTCGCTGTCGGGATCGCACATTGTAAGGCAAGCGATAGTGGTAAGTCTTGTCTTGTCCATATCGTGGGCAAGGTCATTGAGGATTTTATGGTTTTCGATAAGGTCGGGATCAGCTGCACCGTGCATAGTGATTTCATTGGAAAGACCCCATACTACGATAGAAGCGTGGTTATAGTTCTGTGTGATGAGCTCCTTCATCTGTGAAACAGTATTTTCACGGCCACCGGGCATATGCTGTGAGATGTAGGGAATTTCTGCCCATATTACCATACCTCTTTCGTCGCACAGGTCGTAGAAGTACTGATCGTGCTGATAGTGGGCAAGACGGATGGTGTTTGCGCCTACCTCGCAGATGTAGTCCATATCCTCTTTATGATGCTCGGGTAAAAGAGCATTACCGATGCCGAGTCTGTCCTGATGACGGGAAACACCGTGAAGGGGATATTCCTTTCCGTTAAGGAAGAAGCCCTTTTCGGGGTCAATTTTAAAGGTACGGCAGCCGAATCGTGCGGAAACTGTGTCGAGCACACTGTCGCCGTCCAGAAGCTCTGCTTTGGCAGTGTAGAGATAAGGATCCTTTCTGCCGTTCCAGAGATGTACATTTTTGATTTCGAAATCCTCGTCATCATCGTCGGTTGTCTTTGATGCGATTTCATTTCCTTCTGCATCGAGGATGGTGTAACGGATCTTCTGACCTTCCTTTTTTTCGGTGAGATATACCTCTACCTCAATTTCTGCATCTGCACCCTTGATTTCGGGAGTAACCTTGATGCCGGGAGTACCGTAATAGTCAAGGTCAAAGTGAGACTCGGGAACACAGATAAGATTTACATCACGGTAAATACCGCCGTAGAAGGTAAAGTCAGCCATCTGGGGATAAACTCTGTCGTTGGGTGAGTTATCCACGTCGATTTCGATGAGGGTTTCTTCTGCGAGCTCCTCTGTAAGATTAACTCTCCAGGTAGAATAACCGCCGTGATGCTCAGCGAGCTTTTTACCGCCGGCATAAACGGTAGCTGAGGAGTTGGCACCTTCGATTTCTAAATAGTAACAGTCTGCTTCGGGGAGATCACTTTTTTTGAGAGTTTTTGCATAGCGGCAGGTACCTCTGTAGTAGTCTGCACCGCCGTCCTGTCCGTCGATGGCGTTCCAGGAATGAGGAAGGTTTACTTCTTCGGTAACACCCTCTTTAGTAAATGCCCATGCATTGTTCAGATTGAGAATTTCACGCATAGTTTCTTACTCCTTAATTTCTTTCGTTTTTCAGTATTAACAGCCTCACATTAAAATAAACAGTGACATAGTTTATTTGTTTGCCACATAGCGGATAAAGCGTTCGAAGGCTTCCATACCCTTTTCGTCTCTTTTATAAACACCTGCATGCTCGAGAACCTTTACGAATACCTTACCTACTTCATTTTTTACGATAGCATCAATATTTTCAGCTGTAAAATCATAATTATCTTTAAAGGAACTTACCCATTCAGCGTGCTTGCTTACGGTTTCATCAGCTGAAAGATCCTTACCCTCGAGGATGTATTCTTCTACCTTGGCAAGCTCTGCCTTAAGACGAGAGGGAAGAACGGCCAGACCCATAACCTCGATGAGGCCGATGTTTTCCTTTTTGATATTATGTAATTCCTTATGGGGATGGTAAACACCATCGGGATGCTCGTCTGTGGTGATGTTATTACGAAGGACGAGATCAAGCTCGAATTTGCCGCCTCTTTTTCTGGCGATGGGAGTGATGGTGTTATGAGGTGTGCCGTCGGTTTCCGCGAAAATGAAGGCTTCCTCATCTGTGTACTCTCTCCAGGCATCGAGAATTTTTGATGCGAGGGAAACGATTTTTTCTGTGTCATCACCGCTTACTCTGATAACGGACATAGGCCATTTTACGATGCCTACGGTAAGATCCTCATAACCGCAGAGAGAGAAGGTCTTTTCTGTTTCTGCCTTAGCCATAGCGAACTCGTAGTTACCGCCCTGGAAATGCTCGTGGGAAAGGATAGAGCCGCCAACGATGGGAAGGTCAGCATTGGAGCCGATGAAATAGTGGGGGAAGAGCTTAACGAAATCGAAAAGCTTTCTGAAGGCACTTTCATCGATTTTCATCGGTGTATGCTCACTGTTGAAAACGATGCAGTGTTCGTTATAGTAAACATAGGGTGAGTACTGGAAGCCCCACTGTTTGCCGTCGATTTCTACAGGGATGATTCTGTGGTTCTGTCTGGCAGGATGATTGAGCCTGCCTGCATAGCCTTCGTTTTCTACACAGAGAAGGCATTTTGGGTAGGAGCTCTGCTTAGCATTTTTAGCAGCAGCGATGTCTTTAGGATCCTTTTCGGGTTTGGATAGATTTACAGTAATATCGATTTCGCCGTAGTCACTTGCAGTCTTCCATTTGAGGTCCTTACATACTCTGTAGCGTCTGATGTAGTCGGTATCCTTACTGAGCTTATAGTAATAATCAGTGGCCATTTCTGGGGATACTGCATAAAGTGCATCGAAGTGAGAGATAACCTCACTCGGTCTGGGTACGAGTGCACTCATAACCTTGGTATCAAAAAGATCTCTGTTTGTAAGGGTATTTTCTATAAGACCCTTTTCGCAGGCGTAATCGAGTATATCGCGGAGAATATCCTCCAGATTATCCCATTCGCAGTCTGCGGCTTCCTCGTATTCGTCGAGGCAGAGAATTTCGAGAATTCTGTTAGTGGTATAGATTTTATCTTCCTGCTCGATAAGGCCGCAGTCGAGACCGTACTGAACTAATTTTGTTATGCTTTCATTGATCATAAAAACACATCTCCTGTCAAATTTCTTTATATTACATAATACACCAAAATACAGATAAAAATCAATACAAAGATTAAAAAGCAGGGACATTTTTTATATATGGGAATAAAATAGTAATGAAAAATTTAAAGGAGGCTTTTTATGTCCCGTGTAACAAGTTCATTTATGGGTGCAAATTCCCCTATCGGCTTCTGTTCATTCTTCGAAGAAATCTATAATCCCTATAAGAATCATCATCCGTATATAATAAAGGGCGGTCCCGGTACGGGCAAATCCACTCTGATGAAAAAAGTAGCACGAAAGGCGGAGGAAATGGGATATGAAACGGAGCTGATTTACTGCTCATCGGACCCGAAAAGTCTGGACGGTATTATAGTAAAAGACATCGGTATATCAGTTATTGACGGAACCTCACCTCACACTCTCGAACCGAAGTTTCCCGGAGCGGTAGAAAACATAATTAATACAGGTGATTTCTGGGACAAGAAAAAGCTTTCACAGAAAAGCGATATTATTCGCTCGCTTACTCTGGAAAATTCCATGCATCATTTCCGTTCGGCAAGATATCTTTCTGCGGCGGGAGCTATAAATGACGAAAACATAAGAGTAGCTTCATCTTTTATTATGGAAGAGAAGGTAAACAGCTTTGCTGTGAGGTTTGTTTCCAGAGAGATGCCTTCTAAGAGAAAAAAAGGTGCAGGAAAAAGAATACGCAGATTCATAAGCGGAATAACCCCCGAGGGAGTAGTTTTTCTGGATGAAACAGTAAAAGCGCAGACTGTCAGGGTTATAGGCATCAAGGATAATTATTCTGCAGTGTCCCCTCTCCTATGTCAGAGAATAGGTGACCTTGCCGTGAAAAACGGATACGATGTGATTTTCTGTCAGTGTCCCATGAGGCCTAAGGGTGACTGTGAGCATATAATTATTCCCGAGGTGGGTCTTGCTCTCATTACCGTAAAAAAAGAGCATAACATTTCTCTGGAATGTGACAGACTGATTCACTGTAAAAGATTTCTGCGTGAAGATATCCGTAACTACAGGGAGCGAATGCGCAGAAATAAAAAATTATGCTCCCACCTGATAGGTGAGAGCGTAAATTCACTAAAAAAAGCTAAGGAAACCCATGACAGACTCGAAAAGGAATACATCGAGGCCATGGATTTTCAGGCGCTTAACGATTATACGGAGATAATCACTGAAGAAATGTTCAGCATTTTTTAGCTTTCTCTGAGCTTTGTCTGCGGTAAAATTTCTCTTGCTTTTTCGGTAAGGCTTACCATTTCATCCTTCGAATAAGGAGAAAGTCCGTCAGAGATAAGCATACCGCTGTCTTTGAACTGCTGGAGGAAGAAGGGAATGTCACCCTTCAGAAGCTCCGCGATTTCTGTTATGTCTTCTTCTCTATGGAAATCCTTAACCACAGTGGTGCGGAATTCACAGGGGATTTTACCCTCCTTCAGAATGGAAATGCTTTGGAGAATTTTTTCAGTATCGATGGTCTTTCCGACAGTGAGGGCATATTTTTCCGGTGTATTTTTTATGTCCATTGCCACATAGTCGCATAAGCCCTCATCGATAATCTCTTTTAAAAGGTCGGGCTTGTAGCCGTTTGTGTCCAGCTTAACGGCAAAGCCCATATCCTTTATCCTTTTAAGAAAGGATTTCAGATCCTTCTGCAGGGTTGGCTCTCCCCCTGTTACACATACACCGTCTAAAATTCCCTGTCTTTTTTCGAGGAAGGAGAAAATTTCTTCTTCATCGATAAAGCTCTCTGCCTTTTCTGTAACTAAAAGGGCATTGTGGCAGAAGGGACAGAGAAAATTACAGCCGTAGCAGAATATGGTGCAGGCGGTTTTGCCGGGAAAGTCGAGGAGTGTAAGTTTCTGTATTCCTGAAATAAGCATATTGGTCTCCTTCAGATAAAGGGAAGTGTTTATCACTCCCCTTTTCTTTTATCTTCTTAACATTTTTATTGCCTTTATTTTTGCCTTTTTGGCTGTAGGCATAAGTTTAGCGTAGGAATAGTATTTCATCTTATTTCCTACTAAAACATACTCACCGATAAATTCGTGATAGTCGGCTGAAAAGCTCTTTTTGAAATCGTAAATCCCCTTGAAATTATCCTGAGGCTCTAAAGCTCCGAGAGTGCCGTCCTCCTGTAATTCGGGAGTTTTCACTATAACATAGCCCAGGTCGTGAATGTCACAGCCGCGGTTAATGCTTTCACACAGACGCAGATAGTTAAGATAATGGCTTGAACGGGTGTTGTTTCTGATGACGTTTCTCGTTCCGCCGAAAAGACAGCTTCCCATTCCTGCATAATAAATGGACAGGCCGCCTGCCACACAGATGCGACCTTCGGAGGTAAACTCCTCTGCCTCTGCCATTCTCTTTTCGAAATGCTCTGTCTGCTTGTCCACACTGGTGATGGTTTCATTCAGCTGACGGGCTTTCTTTTCGTGAGCGGTTTCGAGCTCCTTGAGGGCCTGTTCTTTTTTGGCAAGGCGTTCTGCCTGAAGCTTTCTGTCGATTCCCTTATCGTAATAAACGAGCTTAAGGTCGCTGTTATTTCTGAACTCTCTTAAAAGCTTGGTGCAGTAGTCACCGTTTCTTTCCACGAAGTTATCTCTTTCGCTGGTGTCGCGCATAACATCCATAAAGTCATCCATAATTGACGGATTCTTCTCCACATCTTCGTATGTGAAGGTTTTTGCGACGAGGCCTCTCTGTTCACCGATTCTGATGCTGTAGCGGACACCCTTATCGCATTTTTTAAGTATTTTGTCTGCGGAGAGGCTCTCGCCCTCTGCTGTTTTAAGAGGAACGAAAAGCTGTACGGGCTGTTTGTAGGTATAGTTTTCTATGGAGGGGTTAAGCTCATAGCCCAGGTCACAGAGCACCTTGTGCATTTCGTGACCTTCAGGCTGATCTTCACCGTTAATGCGCAGAGAAACGGGCGGGTCCATAATGAAGCAGGTGATGCCGTTTTTCTTGATTTCTTCCTTCATAAAGGCGGTAAACTCTTTTAAAAGCTCTGTGTTTTTATAGTCGCATACTGCACCGCCCGATGCATACCATATTTTACCTGCCACAGGTAAGGCTCTTTCCATAACGAGTACGGCTAAAACAGTTTTCTCGCCCTCATAGCCGCAGTAGTATCTGCAGTTCCAGGTGGTTTTTACATTTTGCCAGTTTGAGCACTGGATGTACTGACCGCCGTTTTTACAGAGAAAGTCATCATATTTTTTCAGGTCTGTTTCGATTTTAAAAGTGTACATTTTCAAACCTCTTTTCTTTCTTTGAGTGCCTTTAACACTTCTGCTCTTTCACTGAAGGGAAGCTTTTCGCCTTTTACCTTCATATATTCCTCGTGTCCTTTACCGGCTAAAATCACTATGTCACCGGGAAGGGCGTTTTTCACTGCATAATTTACTGCTTCGGCTCTGTCGGGGATTATTATATACTCTCCCCCGGCCTTTTCACAGTATGAAGCGATTTCTTCACAAATTTTCATAGGATCCTCAAAATCTGGGTCGTCACTGGTTATAATGGTGAAATCACTGAGTGCACCTGAAACGGTGCCAAGCTCCTCTCTTCTGCATTCGGTTCTTCCGCCTACGGAGCCGAAAAGAGTGATTATGCGGTTGTGATCGTAGTCTCTCGCGGTGTCGATGATGCTTTTAAGGCTGACACCGTTATGGGCATAGTCGATGATTACCGTTATGTCCTCGCACTCGCGGACGGTTTCACATCTGCCCTTTACGAATACTGAGGCGAGAGCATCGGCGGCTATTTCGTCGGATACGCCGTATTCATCTGCTACAGCCAGAGCGATAAGTGAGTTGTGACAGTTTATTTCAGCGGGAAGACCTACGGTGAAATGCTTGTCTTTTCCTTTGGCTGACACATCGAAGGCCATAGAAAGTATATTGCCGTTTTTCAGCTTTTCACATCTGCCTAAAACATAGTCGGCTTTTTTTTCGTATCCGTAAGTAATGATTTCGCCTGCTGAACTACTGATAATTTTTTCGCTGAAGGGGTCGTCGATATTTACGATTGTTTTTTTGCACAAAGGGAAAAGCTGAGTTTTCCAGAAGGCATATTCCTCGAAGCTTTCGTGCTCATTTGTACCGATATGGTCGGGGTAAAGGTTAGTGAAAACACCTAAGGCAAACTCCGTGCCGTCAGTACGGTGGGACTTAAGTCCCAGCGAGGAAACCTCGATAGCCGCCGCTTTACATCCGCCGTCAGCCATCATTCTGAGCATTTTCTGAAGCTCGTAGCTTTCGGGAGTAGTGTTTACCGTGGGAAGGACAGTATCTCCGTAGGAAGCGCCTACCGTACCGATGATACCTGTCATTATTCCCGCTTTATCGAGAACGAATTTTATGAGATGGGCAACTGTGGTTTTACCCTTGGTGCCCGTAATACCGATTACATCGATTTCCTTTGAAGGGTGACGGAAAAGGTTGCAGCTCATTTTCGCCAGAGCAGCGCGGGTATTTTCTGTCTTAATTATGAGGGCATCAGCGGGAAGAGAAACCTCTTTTTCGCAGATGAAAACACGGCTTCCCTTTTCGTAGGCACTCTGAGCATATTTATGTCCGTCAGCGAAGGCACCTGTGAGACAGACGAAAATAATATCCTCTCCTGCTTTACGGGAATCGTAGGCGATATCCTTTATTTCTCTGTCGGAAAAACCGTCGCAGGAAAAGTTAAGTCCCTTTAAAATTTCACTAAGCTTCATTACTGTAACCCCAATTCTTTGAGTCTTTTTACTTCTGCTCTTTCGGCAAGATATGCCGCACGTCTTTCGTGTCTGCCCTTACCGCCGATTATACCTACGCGTCGGAATGCTTCAATAAACATCGCAACAAGTGCACCGCCTGAGCCGAGCATAAGGTCAATCATAGTATCCGTCAGACCGTAAGCACCGTCGATATGGCCGTGCTGCATAACGAAGCCGTAGAGTCTGTCCATGGTAAATTCGTAAAATTCCCAGCCTACTATAACGAAAAGCGCACCGCCTAAAGCAAAGATAGCCTTTACGGAAATTTTGGCGGGAGTTCTTTCGCCCTGCATAATTTCGATGAGAGCGAAGGCTCCCGTACAGGCCAGATAGCCGGCAAAGATATGCTCGGGAATATCTATGCCCGTAAAATCAGTTCTGGTGTTCAGAGTGGTACCCACCACACAGCCGAAGCAGGTAAAAACATTAAGCATAGTCTGCAGATAGGCGGGATATTTGGTGATAAAGGACTTTCCGCCGAAAAGCTGGAACATATCCCACAGATGGGTGAAGATAATGGCGAAGGTGGCCTGAATGAATTCGGAGGTGTAGCCGTTAAGCATACCCCACACACCCCAGGCGAAAAGAAGGCCTCTGCATACCCACCAGGTTATCTGATGTCCTTTCGAAAGAGGGGGGATCGGTCTTAATTTTTTCATTATGTGAATCCTTTCGGTGTTAATGTCATAGTAATTTTATATTATAACACACAATAAGTCTTTTTACCATATTTTTGACCTGTTTTACTCTGTAAAAATGTAAATTTTTTAATAATACTATTACATTTTGAAAAATCCGTTGACTTTATGTATTTTTTATTTTATTATCATCTTACAGTAAAAAGATGATAATTTCGGAGGAATTATAAATGGAACAGGCAGCAGTAATTATAAAGGAATTACCTTCTATTTTTAACCAGGTTCTGGGTATCGTGAACACCTTTATGCAGATTATACTTTCCGTGCTTATGGCATTCGGTGTTATCACAGGACCCGCTACCGATGACCCTATCGTTTTAAAGGACGAAGAGAATGTTAATCTTGCCGTAGTGGCTTTCGCTGATACTCACATCAGACCTACAGGCATCAGTCCTTATAATTTCGAGTGTGCTCTGGAGGACATCGGAAACTCAGGCGTTGATTTCGATGCTTTTCTTATCGCAGGCGACCTTTCTGAGTTAGGTGACGATATTTCTTATGAGCTTATGTGGGATGCTCTGGATAAAACAGAAATTGATAACATCCTTCTCGCCACAGGCAATCACGATGTACGTGTCGTTTATGACCTGAGAACGGAACAGATTATCGACAAAACAAACGGTTTCCTGGGAACTGAAATTGATAAGCCCTATTATTCCTACGATATTAACGGTTATACATTTATAGTTATGGGCTCTGACAGCCGTCTTTTTGAAAAGGCTATTATCTCTGATGAACAGCTTGCTTTTATTGACGCTGAGCTCGAAAGAGCTACCAAGGACGGAAAGCCCGCTTTCGTAATGTGTCATCAGCCACTGGAAAATACCCACGGTCTTCCCGAGGTATGGAAAAACGGCGGTATCGGTGAACAGTCAGAAAAGGTAAGAGAGGTACTCGTAAAATATAAGAATGTTTTCTTCCTTAACGGACATCTTCACGACGGCGTTTATGAAAACAGCCTGGAGGTACTCGACGAGGAAAAGGGTGTTTACTCCGTTAACCTTCCTGCTTTCGGTAAGGAAAATGACTACGGTAAATTCCTTCAGCCCGGTCTCGGTACATATTTCGAAATTTATGACGATGAAGTAGTTTTCACCGCCAGAGATTTCAGAGCAGGTAAATCACTTGAAGGCTGCACAAAGTCCTTCGAGCTCGTAAAATAAACAGCACTCCCTCACTCAGGAAAAGTGGGGGAGTTTTTGAAAGGTGATATAATGACAGTAAATCTGCGTAATGCAATTAATATTCTCAGGACAAACGGTTGTAAGCTCGTTATAACAAACGGAGAAGAAATTTTTACCTCAGATGTAAGAGGCGTATTTTCACTACTTGACCTTATTGAGAAAAAAGAATATAATCTAAGTGAATTTTCTGCTGCTGATAAGGTCGTGGGAAGAGGAGCGGCGCTTCTTTATGCGAAAATGGGCATCAAAGAGGTTTTTGCTTCCGTTATGAGTGAAAAGGCAAAGGAAATCTTTGAGCGTTACTCTGTTCCGTATTTTTATGACACTATAGTCCCTTTTATTATCAACAGAAAGGGTGACGGTATGTGTCCCGTGGAAAAGGCGACGGAAAATATAAGTGACTGTGAAAAGGCGTACACTGTAATAAAAGAAACCGTTAATTATAAAAGTATAAACGGTATCAGTGTTAGCGTACCCGTTTTAAAAAACACAAAAGGAGATAATGAGATGAAAAAATTAGGTTTCGGTTGTATGAGATTGCCCCTTACAGACAAAAAGGATGACTCTGCAGTAGATATTGCTAAGGTTAAGGAAATGGTTGATGCTTATCTCGCTGAAGGGTTCAACTATTTCGATACGGCATATATGTATCACAAGGGTAAAAGTGAATGCTTCGTAAATGAAGCTTTGGTAAAAAGACATCCCAGAGAGAGCTTTTATCTTGCCGATAAGCTTCCCGTGGGTATGATGAAATGTGCTGAGGATAAGGAGAAAATCTTCCTCGATCAGAAGGAAAAGTGCGGTGTGGATTATTTTGATTATTACCTTCTTCACTGTCTTGACAAGAAAAACTTTAAAGCAGCCGAGGAGTACGGTGTATTCGATTATCTCGCCGAGAGAAAGAGAAACGGAGAAATAAAAATTTTAGGCTTCTCCTTCCACGATACAGCCGATGTCCTCGATGAAATCCTCACCAAGCACCCTGAAATGGAATTCGTTCAGCTTCAGATTAACTATCTCGACTGGGAAAACGAAAAGGTGCAGTCCCGTCTCTGCTATGAAACTGCGAGAAAGCACGGTACTCCTATTATCGTTATGGAGCCTGTGCGTGGCGGTGCGCTGGCAAACGTACCGGGTGTGGTAAAAAATATGTTCAAAGAAAAGGACAGCACACTTTCCGTAGCTTCCTGGGCTATCCGTTTTGCGGCAAGTCTCGAGGGTGTATTTATGGTTCTGAGCGGTATGTCAGATATGGCACAGCTTAAGGATAATATGAGTTATATGAAGGAGTTTATCCCTCTTACCGAGGATGAAAAGGCTCTATGTCTGAAGGCGGGCTCAATTATAGCAAACAAGGATACTGTTCCCTGTACCGCCTGCCGTTACTGTGCTGAGGAATGTCCTGAAAAAATCGCCATTCCCGAGCTTCTGGCTCTTTACAATAAAAAAATCAACGGTGATGAGGTCACCGCTGAGGAATATGCCACTCTTACTAAGCAGAGCAGTCCTGCCGACTGTATCGGATGTAAAAAATGCGAAAAAATGTGTCCGCAGAAAATTGAAATCGCGGATATGATGAAGAAGGTAAGCGAGACTTTCTGATAAGGCAAGGAAAAATTTAAAAATCAGCAAGGTATCTGTCACCCACCTGATCGGTGGGTGATTTTTATATTTCAATGAAGAAGTAGGTCGTGTTTGCTTCGCAGAGTTACTTTTGTTTCACATCGTCATCGAAACACGTCCTGTTGACGATGAAGCGAGGTGAAGATGAGAAACCGTTATGTTTACAAAGCATAAATTACAGTTATTAAACATTTATGTTTTTGCGCTCAAGCCGCTATGGCTTTTACTTTGGCACCGAAGAGCGCCAAAGTAAACAAAGCGCCCTTTTTGCCTCGGAAAATACTTTCCTCGGTGACCGCCTTCGCTTGCTCGGCGGAGATAAGCCACTGTCGTAGTAGTTTGATGTTAATGTTTAGGGTAGTCCCGTTCAAAGCCACTGTTCCGCATAAATGATCTTTCAGTAGCGCTTAACGGCTAATCCTCATAATAGGGTTGCCCCGTGGCAGGGGCAAAGACAACCGATAAGGTTTCGGGTTTATAAGTATAGCTTCTTTTTCTTTTAGAGGATATAAAACCGAAGGCTCGGAGTTTATTCCTACATCACGTTTTTCCCCACGTTTAACCACCTTTTATAGTATGGCAGTTCGTAAAAGCTTTGTACGCGTCCTGGTGCGGGCATAAACAGGAACTACGGAAAAACCCTGTGGAAGATGGAGAGAAAGCGACTTTTCCGCGGTGCGAAATCTAATTTTCGGTAGTGCAGTGCATAAAAGAAAGTACGATGGCAGACTAAGGTGAAAATGTAAACCAATTTATCAAACCTTATTCCGAAATATTTGTTCTTTCGCATCCGACGAGTCGTATATTCTCAGCATCCGAAAAAGCTTTTTTGGGTACTTTTGTAGCGACAAAAGTGCCTCTGCGAAGCAAACACTACTGAATGGTTACTTGAAACACAAACAATAAACTGCTTCGGGACGTCGAGGACACCATTCCCTACTGTTTACCGTAAGGTGGCGGTGATTTTGCGGACACGGCAAGGCATATCCCTACAACCTCTCCGTCTGCTCCCGACGGTCGCATCCACCTCTCCTTTCAGGCAATGTC
>CALCHE010000250.1 GCA_937901145.1 uncultured Clostridia bacterium | reverse complement strand
CTTTCAATCAACAAGTACAAAAAGACAGAGTATGTTCCTGTCGAGTATCCGAGCACGCAGGAGATTATGACGAATTTGCACGAGCTTGAAATGGAAATTACTAAGTGTCTTGCTGAGTTGGAGGAAATGCTGTGAGAAGACACAGAAGAAATATAACCATTATCAACAATGAAATTGATTATGATAAGTTAGCTGAGGCTATTGTGAATGCTCAGAAAAAAGCGGAAGAGAAGAAAAAAACAACAGGAAAATTTCGTAGTGCGGCAATGGGATTGTTCAATGGTTCTGTTTACGCCGTTGTATATGTTTTTGCAGCAATAATGATATATACGGTTTGGAGTGAATGTTACTCTAATCAAACAATTCCATTAATAGGATGCATTCTGTTTACACTTGTTCTTACTTTTGTAGGCGTTTATGCTTTTCTATGCCAGCAAGAATCTCATCGTGATAGCGAGTCTGATGCTATAACGCATTTCAATACTAATGTTGCGTTAGTTGCTTTGATTGTAGCGATGATTGCATTGTTTAAGGAGGTGTCATAATGGCAAGATTAGGTGATTATGTAAAAATCAGAACAGGCAAACTTGATGCAAATGCTTCAAGTGAGAACGGAGAATATCCTTTTTTTACCTGTTCTGTTGAGCCTTTAAAAATAGATACATACAGTTATGATTGTGAGTGTGTTTTGGTTGCAGGTAATGGCGACTTAAATGTTAAATATTATAATGGTAAGTTTGATGCATATCAAAGAACATATATAATTGAAAGCAATGATAAAACTATTCTTTCAGTACCATATTTGTACTGTTTCTTAGAAAAGTATGTTGAAACTCTGCGAAAACAATCCATAGGTGGAGTAATTAAATATATCAAGTTGGGAAATTTGACGGAGGCTCAGATTCCTTTGTGTAATATAGATGAGCAATATAAAATAGTCGAAAGAATAAATATAGTTAAAACAATCATTTCAAATAGAAAACAACAACTTCAACAGCTTGACGAATTGGTAAAAGCCCGATTTGTCGAGATGTTTGGGGATATTCTTAGCGATAACAATTTGCCGTTAGTACAGCTTAAAGAACTTGCATATATAGGGTCAAGTAAAAGAATATATGCAAATGAATATGTTGATTCGGGCGTTCCTTTTTATCGCAGTAAAGAGATAAGGGAATTAGGAACCGGATTAAAACCATCTGTTGAACTGTTTATTAAACAAGAGCGTTATGATGAAATAAAAGAAAAATATGGAGTGCCTAAAATAGGTGATATTCTTATTGCGGCAATTGGTGCTACAATAGGTTATTCATGGATTGTAGATACAGATAAACCGTTTTATTATAAAGACGGAAATTTGATTATTCTTTCAATGAAGAATAATGTGAACCCTATTTTTCTTAATCATACAATAGGTATTCTTATTGAAGATTTTAAGAGAAAAGGTGTTGCAGGTAGTGCACAACTTGCTTTAACTATTGAAAAACTTGAAAAAATGATGGTAGTCAATCCGCCAATCGAACTCCAAAACAAATTTGCAACCTTCGTCGAACAAGTCGACAAATCAAAAGTTGCAGTGCAGAAAGCACTTGATGAAGCTCAGACACTTTTTGACAGCTTAATGCAGGAATATTTCGGATGAGGTGAAAGAGATGTGCATTGATTTATTTAAAAAGAGTGACGATAAAAAAGAAAAACCATCTGTGTTTTTTAAGAGTATAACTTTTAATGATGGAACAACAATATCACTTGAACAGAATAGCATTGTTGTATTTACTGGTGCAAATAATAGTGGGAAAAGTCAAGTTCTTAAGGATTTGGAAAATATATTAGATCAAAATCGTGAAATGCCTACCATTGTATTAAATAACGCTGAATATGAGTTTTACGGTGATATAGATGAAAGTAAATTTTTAGGAGAGAACTTTTCACTTAATGAACAAGGACAGTATCAACAAATAAATTCGGGAAATTCGTTTCAAATAAAAACACTGAAATCTTGGTGGAAAAGTCATCAGTTGTATAGTGGAATGCATAAATTGTTTGTTAAGCGACTTAATACAGAAATACGGTTAACAGTTTCTAATGCACCACAACGCAATTATGAGGCAGAACGTCATCCTGTTCTAAAGTTACTTAAAAGTGAAGCGTTGTCTGAAAAAATATCGGATTATTTTCATCAATCTTTTGGTGTGGATTTACTTTTGAATCGTAATGATTTGTGTACACTTCCTCTGCATGTAGGCAAAGCACCAAATTCCGATGCTTATACAATCAAAAATCAAGACGAATATTATGAAAAAGTGAGTAGACTGCCTAAACTTCAAAATCAAGGAGATGGTATGAGAAGTTTTGCAAGTATCCTTCTTGATACATTTACTTCTGAATATCCAATTACTCTTATTGATGAACCTGAGGCATTTTTACATCCGCCTCAGGCACGAGTATTAGGTAAAATGTTGGCAAAAAACAACCCAGATAACAGACAATTATTTATATCTACTCATAGTGAAGATTTTCTACAGGGGTTACTTGATGCAGAAAATGAAAATACAACTGTTATTAGAATTAACAGACAAGAAAACATTAACAAAATGAATGTTCTTGAAAATAAAGAAATTAAAAGATTATGGAGTAATCCTATATTAAGATATTCAAATATTTTAAGTGGTTTGTTTCATGAGAAGGTTATAGTTTGCGAGAGTGATTATGATTGTTTGTTTTATCAAGCTGTCATGAATGCCATGTATGAGAATAAAAATGAGATTGCACCTGATATTTTGTTCACACATTGTGGTGGAAAGCAGAGAGCAAAAGATGTTGTCATTGCACTAAAGGCTGTAAATGTTCCAGTGATAGCGGTCTGTGATTTTGATTTGTTGAGAGATATAGGTGATTTTAAATCATTAGTTAATGCGTTTGGTATTGATTGGAAAAATACAGTTTATTCTGAATATAAACCTATACTCGATAGTTTTAATGCGAAAAAAAGTGCGGGAACAGATGTTTGGAGTTACCTTAAGAAAACTGGAAAAGAGGGTCTTGATGGTGATGAACCAGCAGCATACGAGAAAGTAGAATTTATTTGCAAATTGTTTGGTTTGTTTATTGTTCCTATTGGAGAAATGGAGAGATTTGATAAAACTATCAACAAGGATAAAAAAGATTGGGTTTATGAGGTGCTTGAAATTTATGATTTAGCCACAGAGCCAAAACTTGAATTGGCAAGAAAATTTGTACAAGAAATAGTGAATTTTAAGATTGATTAACAACACAAAGCAGGTGATTAAATGACAAACTTTGATTTTCTCAAATCTGATCCCGGATTCAGTACCTTTGCTGATGCCGCCATCAGTGCAGAAAAAATTTTTCATATAGATCCGTCGGCTTGTATCATTAACTGCCGCCGTGCTATGGAGTTTGCCGTAAAATGGATGTATTCCGTTGATGCAGATCTTACTCTGCCTTATCCCGATAATCTTCATAACCTTATGTATAATGAGGATTTCCGTGATATCGTCGGTAAAGACTTATGGAGACGTATGGATCTCATCCGTAAAAACGGAAACGATTCTGCCCACACAGCTAAAAAAGCAAGTGAGGCACTGGCGAAGCTCTGTCTTGAAAACCTGTTTATCTTTCTTGATTTCGTAGCTTACTGCTATGATGTGAGCGGTACTTATGAAAGCAGAGAGTTTGATACCTCTCTTCTCGATAACCAGCACGAGGAAACACAGGAGGTTATTTCTGAGGTTGACCTGCAGAAGCTTATCGAAGAGAATAAATCTCTCAAAGAACAGCTTACTGCCAGCCGTGAAGAAAAACAGCAGACCTATGTGCCGAAGCCTCTCGACCTTTCTGAATATGAAACGAGAAAGATTTATATTGATACCATGCTCACTGATGCAGGCTGGATTGAAGGCAAAAACTGGATTAATGAGGTTGAGCTTCCCGGTATGCCCAATAAGAGTGAGGTGGGTTTTGCTGATTACGTACTCTATGATGATACCCATAAGCCTTTAGCTGTTATTGAAGCCAAGAGAACCTGTAAGGATGTATCAGTAGGCAGACAGCAGGCAAAGCTTTATGCCGATATCCTCGAAGCGAAGTACGGCAGAAGACCTGTTATCTTCCTCACCAACGGATTTGATACTAAAATTATTGACGGTCAGTACCCCGAAAGAAGAGTAGCGGCTATCTATTCCAAACGTGACCTTGAAAAGCTCTTCAACCTCCGCCGTATGAGGACAAGCCTTAAAAATATTATGATAAACAGAGATATTGCGGGCAGATACTATCAGGAGGGTGCTATCAGAGCGGTATGTAAGGCTCTTGACGAAAAGAACCGCCGTAAGGCTCTGCTTGTTATGGCTACCGGCTCAGGCAAGACAAGAACGGTTATAGCTCTGTCTGATGTTCTTTTACAGCACGGCTGGGTCAAGAATATACTTTTCCTCGCTGACAGAACCTCTCTCGTCACACAGGCCAAGAGAAGCTTTTATAATATGATGCCCGACCTTTCCGTTGCAAATCTCTGCGAAGACAAGGATAATTATAACGCTCACTGTATCTTCTCAACCTACCAGACAATGATGCATTGTATTGATGAGGCAAAGGATGACGAGGGTAAGCTTTTTACCTGCGGACATTTCGACCTTATTATCTGTGACGAGGCTCACAGGTCTATCTACAACAAATACAAAGATATATTTAACTATTTCGATGCTCCTCTTGTCGGTCTTACCGCCACACCTAAAGACGAAATCGATAAGAATACATATGAGATTTTCGAGCTTGAAAACGGCGTACCGACCTACGGCTACGAATTAGCTCAGGCTGTTAAGGACGGATATCTTGTTGACTATATGTCCGTAGAAACGAAACTGAAATTTATCGAAGAAGGTATTGCTTACGACGAGCTTTCAGATGAGGATAAGCAGGATTATGAAGACACCTTTACGGACGAAAACGGTGACTTGCCCGACAGAATTAACTCGTCAGCTCTCAATGAATGGATTTTCAATAAAGATACAATAGTTGAAGTACTTAATGTGCTTATGACAAACGGCATCAAAATCGATTACGGTCAGAAAATCGGTAAGACGATTATCTTCGCAAAGAATCACCGTCACGCCGAAAAAATCTTTGAAATATTCAATGAGCAGTATCCGCATCTTAACGGATATGCCAAGGTTATTGATAATCACATCAACTATGCCCAGAGTGCAATTGATGAATTCTCCGACCCGAAAAAGCTTCCTCAGATTGCCATTTCTGTTGATATGCTTGATACTGGTATCGACGTACCCGAAGTAGTTAACCTTGTCTTTTTCAAAAAGGTTATGAGTAAAGCAAAATTCTGGCAGATGATAGGCAGAGGAACGAGACTTTGCCCGGGACTCCTTGACGGTGAAGATAAAGAGAAATTCTATATCTTCGATTTCTGCGGAAACTTTGAATTCTTCAGAGGAAAAGAAAGTGTCCCTTCGCCTGTTCAGTTGCCGGTGCAGAGTGCGATATTCAATCTGAAATTTCAGATGGCATTCAAGCTTCAGGATATAGACTATCAGACACCTGAGCTTATCGAGTTCAGAAAGAGCCTTGTTGAAGATATGGTCAGTAAAGTCAGAGAACTTAACAAGGATAACTTTGCTGTTCGTCAGCATCTGAGATATGTTGAGCTTTATGCCAATGCTGAAAATTATAATCAGATTACCTTTGAAAACACTCTTCAGGTCGCTGAAGAGCTTGCACCGCTTATTATTGCAGATGAGGATGATGCCAAGGCTGTACGCTTTGACGCCCTTATGTATGGCATCGAGCTTGCATATCTTATCGGCAAAAAATACACAAGAGCAAGAAGCGACCTTGTCAAGAGAGTTCGTGGTGTTGCCAAGGTAGGGGGAAATATTCCCGAAATTATGGCAAAGTCAGAGCTTATCAATAAAATTCTCAACACAGATTATGTTGATACTGCGGGCATAAATGAGTTTGAGCATATCCGTGAAAATCTCCGTGATCTGATGAAGTATATTGTAGGTGGACACGAGGCTTATATTACAAACTTTGATGATCAGATTCTTTCGATTGATTGGAAAGAGTCAGAGCTTGAAACGGATGACCTTAAGAATTACAGAGCCAAGGCTGAATATTATATCAGACAGCATGTGGGCGATAATGAAGTTATTTCTAAGCTTAAGAGCAATATACCGCTTACTGCTGAAGATATCAAATCACTCGAAGGAATTCTTTGGAACGAGCTCGGAACTAAAGATGACTATGAAGAAGCTTTCGAGAATAAGCCTTTAGGTGAGCTCGTTCGTGAAATTGTCGGTCTTGATATGAATGCCGCTAAGGAAGCCTTTGCCGTGTATCTTAACGATACAAATCTCGACGAAAGACAGATTTATTTCGTTAATCAGATTGTTGAATACATTGTTCAGAACGGTATGATGAAGGATTTGTCTGTGCTGCAGAGTCCGCCTTTTACAGATAACGGTAATATTGTGGAACTGTTTGCTGATGCTACCATTTTACAGGGTATCATTGGAATTATACAAAGAGTTAATGCTAATGCGGCGGCGTAAGTGAAGGAAAAATATAGTGTTTTTTAATAGCCCAGAGGTTATTCCTCTGGGCTATTGTTACGTCTTAAAGATATTTTTACGATGTTTAATAAGCAATATTGCTCTTCTTTTATTAGAGTTGTCAAATAAATCAGCCTTAGTTGTGTGATTTGAATGAACAATTTTTGAAGGATATTTTACGACTTTAAGTTTTATGTAACGAGAAATTAATATTAGTTAAAATATATACTCAGAGACCGCATAGTCGATGCTAATGGGATAGTTTAGATAACTTTGAATCGAGGGGGTCGCCCCTTTACGGACTTGTGTGAAGTTCTTTGTCGTTACTCCCACACGGAGAGGGTTGCTTGTTTTCAGCCCTATGGAAGGTCATTGGAGTGACTATAGAAAATTACATGGTCGGTGTGGTCAGGTTATGTATGTAGTTACAGAGTCGAAAAGGTCACTGTGGTCAGGTTAAATATATACCACTTAATTACTAATTTGTACTTCGCACGGATGAAGGATAGGTGTTAGCAAGTAAATGGTACATACAGAAACAAAAACAGGAGGTAATCAACATGTCGGCAATAGCAAAGCACAACGAAGAAATTAATGAAAAGGTTGAAGAAAGAAGGGACATATACGAAGGTCGCTTTGGAATTGAACGCAGCGAAACCTTTATTCAGTTTTATAAATATTATTATTCACAGATGTGCAACAGATAAGGAGGTGCAAAATGGACAAAACAGTTTATTCAACAGAAAGAAACCAATATTTACAGTTTGAAAAGAAGGGAGGTTCAGGATACAACAGAATCAGCATTGACGGAAGGACGGTAGGATGCAGTAACTGTGTAGGCTATTGTCAATACAGAGGTCATCAGGGGTTCTTGACAAAGGAACAAAGAGAAAAACATAACTGTATAGGAAAAGGATGTGATTATTATTTAGAGAAACCCAAGACAACGAACAAAGATAAAAATAAAGTTTTTGATTTATCATCAGAAATACTAAAAACAGTTACAGAAAGGTTAGTGAAAAAAGAAAGCATAAAGGCAATAGATGTTAAACAGAAGAACTGTTATGAGTACGAAGTTTATTTTGTAGCGATAACTAATGAATTATACATTGAACAATTGATAGAAGATTTGACCGATGTTTACAATGTTAAAATCAGTTTTGTACAAAGGCTTTATTCCTTTGATACATGCGTAAATATTATTTTAGGAAACTAACTAAAAAAAGAAATTTATACTACATGAAAGAGGTTTTTTGTTATGTTAAATGATATTATTGATTTATTTATATTGTTATTTCAGCTTCCGATAGCTTATTTGCTGGATTTTTGTGATAAAATGCAGAGACGAGCCGATGCACGTCTTTCGGAAGAAGAAAAAGAAAGACGCAGGATTGCAGAAGAAAAACGCAGGGCGGAAGAGGTGGAACGTAAAAAGAAGGAGGAAGAAGAACTGTGGAATAGTATATTTGTACTAGATGACCATCTTCCGTACTCATATTATCAAAAGAAAAAGTAATGTGTACTTGCAGAATCGAAGTTTTATTGATAAACACAGTTGAAAAAAGGCCGTCACTTTTTAAAGGTGACGGCTTTAATGTCCTTTAAATATTCTCTCACTCCAACCCTTTAAACAATTCACCCTCAATATCAGATATTCTCTCAATAGAAATTATCGTCCCATCCGTCAGAATAATCTCTCTTTTAAAATCATCAATCCTTTTAACCGTGCCGGTGGTGTTTAAATAAGCACCGCCGTCCTTTTTTATATCCGGCTCAAAGTGGGTTATTGTTATGGTAGGCTTTTCTGAAGGGTAATCAGAAATCATCTGTATTTTTTCGTTTATGATTGATTTCGTGCCCTCGTCAAGCTCAATTTGTCTGTCGGTGAGTCTAGCAGTTTCAATGATAGCGGCATTGTGTCCCGTGAGAGCCGCAAAGGGACTGAACTGTGCCGCACGGTCAATCATAGACATTCTCTGTCTTTTCATCGACTGATGATGTGGCAGGTCGATTATATCCTTATACTTTTCACTGCAATCGTTATTCATACGGCACACTCCTTTCTTTATGCTTTGTGTCCGCCGATTTGCTCGTTGCGGTCTTTAGCGGTTGCACCTTCCTGAAGGTTAAGACCTTTCAGAATGGCATTCTTGCCGAATTTATTCTTGATACCGATAAGTGTTTCCTGTATCTTTCTTTCCTTTTCAAGCTCGGCATCTTCTTTTTTCAGCTGTTCCTCATCATAGGTTTCAAAGAGTGAAAGCTGATAGGGGACAGTGCTCTGCGAAACGGTATCCTCAGGTACAACACGGTTGGCGGTGAGGTTTATTCTTCTTATGAGAAGGTCAGGATTTACCACCTCATCATAAACCTTTAAAACAGCTTCTGTAATGAGCTTCGTTGAAGCGGTTTTTCTGCCAATGTTGACTGTGCCTCTTGCATGCTTTGGTACTTGTCTTCCGTAAAAGTCTGTCTTGATTTCACCTTTGTAGGCTTTTCTGCGGGTGTCATCGGTAAGGTTTTCAATGTCATAGCCGATGGTCATGACTATCTGGTCGGTCACAAGCTTCTTTTCCACAAGGTCAAGAGACAGAGCTTCAAGCATTTCCTTGATAACGATTTTTGTCTTGTCAAAGTCATAAGGGCAGTGAAGTACCTGTCCTGAACTCAGACAGTTTGTTTCGGGCTTGTATGCCTTGACATCGGCAATGGTACAAGGCTCCCAGCCCCATGCGTGGTCAATGAGAAGCTCCGCATTTATGCCGAACAGCTTGTAGAGTAAATCCTCATTGTACACGGAGCAGCGGGCAACATCGCCCATAGTGAACATATAGTTCTGTTCAAGCTTCTTCGAGATACCCTTGCCTACACGCCAAAAGTCAGTTAAAGGTCTGTGGTCCCAGAGAAGTCTGCGGTAAGACATTTCGTCAAGCTCTGCAATACGTACCCCGTTCTTGTCGGCAGGTATGTGCTTTGCGGTGATATCCATAGCAACCTTGCAAAGATACAGATTGGTACCGATGCCTGCAGTTGCTGTTACGCCTGTTGTAGTAAGTACGTCTTTAATAAGCATCATCGCAAAATCGTGGGCAGACATTTTGAGAGTTTTCAGATAAGCCGTAGCATCGATGAATACCTCATCGATTGAATAAACGTGTATGTCTTCGGGTGCAACGTACTTGAGATATACCTCATAAATACGGGTGCTGTATTCGATGTATAGAGCCATTCTCGGAACGGCAACAACATAATCAATAGATAAATTCGGATTAGCCTTCAGCTCATTATCATCATAGGATGAGCCTGTGAATTTCCTACCGGGAGCTTTTCTTAATCTCTCGTTATTTGCAATTTTGATTTGCTGTAAAGCCTCGAACATTCTCGCTCTGCCTGATATTCCGTATGCCTTGAGCGACGGAGAAACTGCAAGACAGATAGTCTTTTCTGTTCGTGACGGGTCGGCAACGAGAATATTAGTCGTCATCGGGTCAAGTCCTCTTTCACGTGCTTCAACACTGGCATAGAAAGACTTCAGATCTATGGCAATGTATGTTTTGTTTGTCATCTTTCTACACCTCGCTTTCTGTGTCTAGTTTACCACAAAATTCGGGGAATGACAATATGTTAAAACTCTAAGTACAGATAATCGGACTGTTGCCTTTTGGTACGGGTTAATCTATTGATTTTAGGTTTGTTATAATGCTATAATACAAACATCAACAATAATGGAAAAGCGGTGAACTAAATGCCTCTTCAGATTATCCGTCAGGATATAACTAAAATGCACGTTGATGCTATCGTCAACACAACCAACGAAAAAATGATAGGCTACAGCGGAGTTGACCTTGCAGTACATGCTGCTGCAGGAAAAGAACTTGATGAGCTTTGCCGAAGCTTACCGCCTCTCGGTCTCGGTGAGGTAAGAGTGACTCCTGCGTTCAGACTTGATGCTAAGTATATCATCCATACCTCAGGACCTGTTTGGAATGGGGGACTTAAGGGCGAAAGCATTATTCTGAAATCCTGTTATCTTGAATCGCTGAAATCAGCGGTGGAATACGGGTGTGAATCAGTTGCCTTTCCGCTTATCTCCTCGGGTGTATACGGATATCCTAAGGATAAGGTTCTGAAATTTGCCATTCAGGTTATAACAGAGTTCCTTTATGACCACGAGCTTATGGTTTATCTGTGTGTTTACGACCGTAACTCTTATGAGTTCAGCAGAGAGCTTTTTGACGATATCAGAGAATTTATCCGTGAGGACAAGACAGATTTTTCAGAATACAGTATCCGTTCTTCGAGACCTGAACCTTGCGAGTCAACTTTCCTTTGCGAAGAAGAAATTTGCGACTACGGTGTCGGAGCACCCATATGTGCGAATGTTCCTGCACCGAAGAAAAAAATCAAGTCGGACAGTGTCAGAAACAAGACCTTAAAGGAATATCTGAAGTCAATGGATAAGCCGTTTGCCTACAAGTTGTTCGACCTCATTGATGAAAGCGGAATGACTGATGTTGAGTGCTATAAAAAGGCAAATGTTGACAAGAAAACTTTTTCAAAAATCAAGTGTAATCCTAAAACGTATAAGCCCTCAAAGCAGACGGCAGTAGCCTTTGCAATAGCTTTGCAGTTAGACCTTGATGAAACGCAGGATTTACTTGCATCTGCAGGACTTACACTTTCACGCAGCGTCACCTTTGACAAGATTATCCGTTACTTTATTCAGAAAGAGATTTACGATATTTTTGT
>CALCHE010000249.1 GCA_937901145.1 uncultured Clostridia bacterium | reverse complement strand
ATCGGATCTCTTACAGGTGTAACGGTTCCTTCGGGAGTTGACTCAGCCGCAGGACTCGGAATTCAGGCAGTAAAACAGTATCTGGGCGATTTCGCATATATCCCCCTTTCAGATAATCCCACTACAGAAGAGCTTTTCTATTATCTGAAGGTAGTAGTAATAACAGAAAATGCAGAAAATGTCCCTCTTACTAAATACAATAAGGTAACTCAGGCCGACAAAGAATATGTGGATTACAAATATTTTGCTACTATTCTTTCTATGGCTTACGATGTAGAAGTCGACTATTCTGCACTTTACACCGCTTCAAACAGCGAAAGCAAATATGCCGTTCACCGTCTGGTTCTCGAAACTATGCTTACGGAAAAAGGCGTAGTTGCTCCGGAAACAGCAAGTACTGAAAAGCTTTTCAATCTCGCCTGCAAAAACGGATACTTCGCTCTCGAACAGGAATTTTACAGTGATGTTCTCAGCTACAAGCTTGAGGTTTCTCCCGAATGCGAAAAGATATGGTTTACTCCTATCACCATCGGTGACCAGCTCAACGGCGGCAACAAGGCTCCTCTTACATTATACCTTCAGGGTGTAACCGTAGCTCCCGGCTCCACTACTTCCACACCTCTGGATACTTCTAAAGAAAAAGAGGTTATTTTCCTGGAGGTAAACTACGACGACGGAAACAGAAAAGATGTAGCTCTTTACGAATTCACGATTATTAAAAATCCGGACCTCAAAGGCAGCGAAGGCACCGGTGTAGTCGGACAGGTTCAGGATTTCGTAAACAGTGTGGTTCCCACCGATAACGAAAAAGCTTCACAGATAGTTGAAAGCGTCTTTAGCGGCATCGGTGTAACACAGGGACAGTCCGTATCATATACTTATTCACAGGATACTCTCACCACCTACGGTAACGAACCCGTCCCCTCAGGCGACACATCCACCACCAATTATTACAACGCTGACTATCTCGGTCAGCTGCTCGAAGGTGTTTATGAAACCGATGCTTTCGGTAATGTGGTTACTACGAAAACTTACACCGTAACTACTGAAGGCGCCGAAAACGAAGGCGGAAGCTTCCTTCAGCAGGTTACACAGACCGTAGCCGAAAATCCAGAAATCGTAGCAGCACCTACCGGTCTCATCGCTCTGGGCGGTCTTATCGGATTTATGATGAATAAAAAGCATAAGGACAGCTTAAGACTTGAAGGCGAAGACGAAAACGAAGAATGCACAGAAACTGAATAATAACCTGAAAAATTACAGCCGCGGTTAATCCGTGGCTGT
>CALCHE010000248.1 GCA_937901145.1 uncultured Clostridia bacterium | reverse complement strand
AGCGGAAGCTCTCATCCGTGAACAGGTAGTACCTCAGATTTTCCAGAAGGCTCCTGCAAAATCAGCCTTTATGGCACTCGCACGAAAGCTCCCCAATATGACAAGCAAACAGACACGCGTCCGTGTTATCGACCAGCTTCCCATGGCTTACTGGGTTAACGGTGACACAGGCTTCAAGAGAACAAGCAAGCAGGCTTGGGACAATGCTTGTGTTCTACGTTGAAAGTGCAAATCTTCCCGAGGGCGCTACAATTAAGCTGGCTGTTCTCGATGATGCAGAGTTCGATATTATGGGCGAAGTAACACCCAGAGTAATCGAAGCTATCGCACAGAGAGTTGACAGCGCCGTTATCTTCGGTAATAACCGTCCCGCTGAATGGGATTCTGACATCATCACCAGAGCAAGACAGGCAGGTAACAATGTTTCTGCTGCTTCAGGTAAAGACTGGTATGACCTTATTATGTCCGAAAACGGAGCATTTGATAAGGTTGAACAGCTTGGCTATGCTGTAACAGGTGCCATCGGTGCTATGGGTATGAAAGCTAAGCTCCGCGGTCTCAGAACACAGGACGGTCTTCCCATTTATACTGCATCTATGCAGGGCTCTACAAATCACGGCCTTGACGGTAATCCTCTTCACTTCCTCGATAACGGCGCCTTTGATAAAGCAGTTGCACAGCTCGTTGTAGGTGATTTCTCACAGGCAGTTTATGCTATCAGACAGGATGTGACTATAAAAATTCTCGATCAGGGCGTTATTCAGAACCCTGAAACCAAGGAAATTGTTTACAACCTTGCACAGCAGGATATGATTGCCCTTCGTGTAGTATTCCGTATGGGCTGGGCTCTTCCCAATCCTGCTACAAGACTCGATGGTAGCAGAACAGGCTGCCCCTTCGCTTATATCGAGCCCGGTACACCTGCCACTACACAGGCTGTCACCTTCACCGTAACAGGTACAGGCGATAAAGCTGTAGCAAATGCTACTGTAAATGTTTCAGGAGCCATCCTTAAAACAGATGCAAGCGGTAAAGCTGTGTTCCACCTCAGAACAGGCGAATATACCGTAGCGATTAAAGCTGACGGTTACAAGAAAATCACTGACAGCGTAACTGTTGCTGCTGCGGCAGTAACGAAGGCTGTTTCTCTTACTGCTACTGCTTAAGGAGTGATTCAAAATGGAACTCTACGCAGATGCCGGATTTTATTCAAATAAATATCTTGAGGGCAGAACGGCTGTGATTGAGCCCAACTGTATCGCATCTTATCTCCGTAAGGCGCAGAGAGTTCTTAAAACCTTCACCTTCGATAACATAGATGAAGGCTCGCCGATACCTTATGAGGTAAAAATGTGCGTTTGTGAAATAGCGGAAATTCTTTTCCGCGAAGATCAGCGTGACATAGACAGAGGGGGAGTATCTTCTGAAAGTGTGGTCGGATGGTCGAAAAGTTACGAAAGCTCCGAACAGGCGGAGAATAAAAAACACAAGAGAATAAGGGACTGTGTCTATACCTGGCTTTCTGATACAGGTCTTCTCTACTGCGGGGTGACAGTATGCTGACGAATGCAGACTGCACCCTGTACCGATATAATGCTGAAACTCAGGGGTATGACAGATGTCTTATCCCTGATGTTTATTGGCATGAAAATCGTGGCGGTAATGTCCTGAAAAGCGGTCTCCAGAGTATTCACGGAGTTACGGTCTTTATTTATAAAGGCTGTACTTTGCCTACGACACCAACGAAGGATATGCTCGTAAAGGGAGTGTGTGACTTCGTATTCGATAATTCCTCACAGAAAACCGTAGCGGAGAGCTTCGGAAAGTTCAGAAGCCAAATCCCCTTCGTTACGGTTATGAGTGTCGATGACTGCACTTTCGGAAGCCTTAAGCACTGGGAAGTTACTGCAAAGTAGGTGATAAGATGTCCCACAAAATTAACCAGCCCATAGACTTCAAATCCGAACAGTATAAGATCAATGTTGAACTTGCCTGGAACAAAGCCTTCGGCAAAGACAGGACACAGCAGTTCAACGATGCACAGGCCTTTATCGACAGTGAATGTATAAGACTTATGGTGCCCTATACTCCGGCACTCAATAACATATTATATAAATCACCTATCATCGGCACTGAAATCGGTAGCGGACATATTTATTATCTCTCTCCCTATGCCCGTTATCAGTATTACGGAAAGCTGATGGTGTCGAGTGTCACAGGCTCTGCTTATGCGAGTGCCGGTGAAAGCAAAGTGCTAACAGATGTTGACCTGGTGCATAATACCGTAAACCACGCTCTCGCAGGTCCTTTCTGGTTTACTCGAATGCTGGCAGATAGAAAAGAAGAGATTTTAAAAGGTGCGGCAAAAATAACAGGAGGTACTCCCATAGGATGAATATTATCGAAGCAGTAAGAGATATTGTAAGCTCTTTTCCGAAAATATCTGAGGTATGCGATACGGTGCACGTGGACTTCACTGAAAGCGGAAGCACGAACTACGGATTGTCGCCTACAGGTGACACTTATGTATCCGAAGATATACTCGGTAATCAGAAAAGAAGACACAGCTTTGTTCTCTATGCTGTGTACAGCTCCCTTAATGATTATTCGAGACTTAGTAACAGCGGAGTTCTTTTAGAGCTTCAGCAGTGGCTCGAAAAGCAGAAAGGACAAGAAGTCACGGCAGATTTTGACGGATTCACCGTAAAAGGTGAAATCACGAAAATAACAGCCGCTAACGGAATGCTTTACAGTATTCCTGACGGCAATTTTAATGAAAATGTGCGGTATCAGTTACAGATTACCGCCGAATACAAATTATTTTTTTAGGAGGTATAAATAATGCCTGAAAATGCTGTAACAAAGCTTAGAAGAAGCGCATTAATCCATTATGTTGATGAAAACTTTACTCCTGATGCGGATGCTTCATCCGCTAAGTGGTTTATCATCGGCAAGGATGTGGAGGATTTAGCCGTAAATCTCAATCCTCAGACAACAACCAAAAAGAATATCCTTGATGAAACATCTGTCGATGATGAGGGCTATGAGCCTGATTTCGATGTGGATACATATTATGCTGACCCGTCAGACGGCGCATTTTACGAAAAAATCAAGGACATCGCTATGAACCGTCTTACAGGTGATGCCTGTAAAACAAGAGTGCTTGAGGTGCTTGTGGATAAAACTCAAGCTCCCTTCGATGCCTGGGTGGAAGATGCTATCATCAAGCCTCAGTCCTACGGTGGTGCACAGGGCGGTGTAAGAATTCCCTATAAGGTAGCTTTCTGCGGAAACAGAAAGAAGGGTACCGTTACTCTTAACGAAAAAGTTCCCGCTTTCACTACTGAAACAGCTACAGCAGAATAATCAAACGCCCTTTCGAGTAACATCGGAAGGGCAAATCTTTTATAAGGAGAGATACTGTGAAATCCATTAATTTTAATACGGGCATAAAAAGATATATGCTCAACGATGATGAGAATAATGTTATATCCATAAACATCAGTGATATTAATCTTCTCAAGAGAATCAACGATGCATCGGCGGTGTTTGATACCATTCTCGCAAGGCTGGACAAAGAAGAGAATACTCCCGAACTGTTGGCAGAAGTCGATGCTGAGATGAAGAAAGAGCTTGACCGTGTTTTCGGTACGGATATTTCCGCTCATGCATTCGGTGATGTCAACTGTCTTTCTCCGCTCGAAGACGGAAATCTTCTGTTTATGGCATTCTTTGAAGCCTTTGTCCCTGTAGTAATAGCAGATATGAATGCAAGTGGTGCCGCCTTTAAAGGCAATACAAAGCTTAATAAATACCTTCCCGAGACCAAGACAGCTCCTGCAGCACAGCCTGCCAATTTTGCAGATATGAAATTCACTCCCGAACAGATTGAGTTTCTTATGAGTATGCAGAAATGATAGGTGTTTTACCGAAAACTCTCGCTGTCGGTGGCAGAGAGTATGAGATAAGAAGTGATTTCCGTACCATTCTTCGTATATATGCCGCTTTTGACGATGGAGAGCTTACCCCACAGGATCAGGCTTATATATGCCTGGCGAATATATTTCCTGACTTTGAAAGTATTCCCGATGAGCATCTGCAGGAGGCTGTAGATAAGGCTTACTGGTTTGTCGGTGGCGGTGATATGCCCCAGAGTGAGCCGGAAAGACAGAAGATGATTGACTGGAGACAGGATGAAAATATCATCTTCCCGGCTATCAATAAAGCTGCAGGCTGTATGGTCAGAGAAAGGGAATATCTGCATTGGTGGGAATTCCTGGGCTTTTTCGGCGAAATCGGAGAAGGTCTTTTCTCTACTGTGATGAGCATACGGCAGAAAAGAGCACAGGGCAAGCCTCTCGATAAATACGAAAAAGAATTTTACAGGAAAAACAGAGACCTTATCAATATAAAAACTCCCGAAGACATCAAAGCGGAAGTAGAGCTGAATGCTGTTCTTGAGGATTTGATATTGTAAGGTGTGAAAACTATGATGAAAAAATATTGCTGTAAGAAATGCGGAAGAATACTCTTCGAAGGTGTTTTCAGCGGCATAATACAAATCGTTTGCAGAAAATGTAAAACGGTTAATAACTATGAAAACAAGTAAATAATCTGCACAGCGTACCAAGCGTACCCGCAGACTTTTACAGGCGACAGCCGGAAAGGAGTGGGTACTATGGCTGTTGACGGATATTTAAATTTTAATACAAGGATTGATACTAAAGGGTTCAATGCCGGAACGAAGCAGATAACAAGCGGTCTCACGGGTATGAAATCAATGCTCGGCAAGATTGGCCTTGCTATGGGCACTGCTTTCTCTGTTAAAGCGGTAGTTAACTTCGGCAAAGAGGCGATAAACACCGCTTCTGACATTCAGGAGGTACAGAATGTAGTCGATGTTTCCTTTGGTCAGCTGAAGGGCAAAATGGAAGAATTTGCTGATACTGCTATTGAAACCTACGGTATTTCAAAGCTGACGGCAAAGCAGACGGGCTCCACCTATATGGCTATGGCTAAGGGTATGCAAATAGTCGATGATAAAGCTGCAGATATGGCACTCACTCTCACGGGCTTATCGGCTGATATGGCATCCTTTTACAACAAGGCGCAAAGTGTTACCTCTACTGCGTTAAACTCGATTTTTACAGGCGAGACGGAAACACTAAAGCAGTTCGGCATAGTAATGACCGAAGCTAACCTGCAGCAGTTTGCTTATACTCAGGGAATTAATAAGAAAATCTCTGCTATGAGCCAGGCAGAGAAGGTAATGCTTCGTTATAACTACGTAATGTCGCAGACAGCTCTGGCACAGGGCGATTTCGTAAGGACACAGGATAGTTGGGCGAATCAGACGAGAATACTTACAGAGCAGTGGAGAGAATTCTCAGGTACTGTAGGTACCATCTTTATGAATACCCTGCTCCCGGCAGTGCAGAATCTCAATAAGGCGATGCTGTGGCTTAACAGTATAGCAAGCAGTGTTCTCGAAAACCTTGCCGCTATTTTCGACTGGGATATTTCTTCGAGCGGTGGGGGAGTTGAAACCTATGAGGGCATAAGCGATGCCATAGGAACGAGCGTAGAAAATCAGAACGCTCTCACCGATGCGGTCAAAGAAACGGCAGAGGCGCAGAAGCGTGAACTGATGGGTTTCGATAAAATCAATAAGCTCAGTGATGATAGTTCTTCATCGGGAAGCACGGCAGGGACGATAGGAGGCATAACGACAGTCTCTAACAGTATACCTGTAGATGTTGATACTTCAAAAGCAGAAAAATCTCTTACCGATTTTCAAAAAAGACTTAAAGAGTTCGTTGGTTCTCTTAAGATTACTTTTAATGATGTATTTGTAGACTGGGAAGATCTTTCAGGCGAGCAGATTGCAGAAAAAATAATATCCGCATTAAGTGGAATTGTAGGAGCTGTTATCGGCTTTAGTCTTGGAGGTGTTCCTGGTGCAATAATTGGTACTGTTGCAGGTGTGGGAATAAGTTTGATTATTTCATCCTTGACATTTGACCATAACGGAAAACTGAATGGTGAAGAGATTCTCTCCTTAGTGACTATGGCTTTGACAAGTATAGCTGGAGGTATTGTAGGTTTCACCGTGGGCGGTGTTCCAGGAGCAGCTGTCGGTATTGCTTTAGGTACAGCTGTAAGTTTTGCCGTTAATGAACTTTCATTCAACACCGATGGTACTCTTACAGGAGAAGAGATTGCAAAGTATGCAATTATGGCACTCGGAGGTATAGCGGGCGGAATAATCGGTTTCAGCTTAGGAGGAGCAGGTGGTGCGGCAATCGGTGCTACTTTGGCTACTGATTTTTCAATGTCTATAGTTGATATGTCTTTTGATAGCGATGGCAACTTGAGTTCCGATGAAATTATTGGGATGATAGTTACAGCTCTTTGCGGCATAGGTGGAGCAGTTGTAGGTTTTACTGTGGGCGGTACTGCAGGGGCTGTTGTTGGTGCGACTGTTGGTATGGGCATAAGTATGCTCATAAATCAAATAGATTGGGGCACTCTTTCCTCTAATGTTTCAAATGGCTTTTCAAATGTACTCCAGAACGCAAAAACATTTTTGAGTGATAAAAAAGCTGATTTTTCTTCTGCTTGGAATGACACGGTTTCTGCTGTTAAGGATAAAACCGTGCAGATGAAGGCAACCATAGCCACCAAGAAGGAAGATTTAAAGACAAACTGGGAAGACCGTGTGTCTGTAATTAAGGGTAAAACTGTCAAAGCAAAAATCAAATGGTCGCAGACAAAAGAAACAATCAAAAAAGCTGCAAAGAAACGTTTGAAAGGCATAACGGAAGTTTTCGGCGGTATTCCTGATTGGTTTAAAGAAAAATTTACTACTGCGTGGAGTAATGTTAAAGGTGTATTCTCCTCGGGCGGAGAGACCTTTAAGGATATCAAAGACGGCATCCTTACTTCTTTGAAAACCATAATCAATAAGCTCATCGATGGTATTAATGCCATCATCAAAAAGCCTTTTGACGGTATTAATACTGCTCTTAAGAAGCTTAAGGAAATCAAGATAGGCTCTGCACAGCCCTTCAAGGATAAAATTCAGACCATTACAGTTCCGAAAATCCCCAAACTCGCCACAGGTACCGTGGTTCCTGCAAACTTCGGTGAATTTCTCGCAGTTTTAGGCGATAACAAGAGAGAGCCTGAAATCGTTTCTCCCGAAAGTGCCATCAGAAAGGTGGTTTCCGAGGAGCTTAAGAAAAACAGCGGCGGAGCAGAAACTATAAATCTTGTCGTTAATCTTGACGGAGAAGTGCTTTACCGTACAGTGGTAAAGAAAAACAAACAGAATAAAAATATGACGGGAGTGAATGAACTTGCTTCTGCTTGAAATTAACGGATATAAGCCTGTTACACCTGATAAGGATGGCTATGCCGTTACTGAAAATAAAATATGGTCTAAAAACACCGGCCGTACCGCTTCGGGTGATATGGTCGGTGACATTATTGCACGTAAATACAGTATCGCTCTTAAATGGTCAGGTATGAAAGAAGAGGATGTGGCAGAGCTTGATAAAGCCATAAACACAAAAGCATTCTTTCCTGTAACCTTTATAAACCAAAGAGGTGAAACTCTTACACGCACCTTTTACAGCGATGATCCTGTTTACGGCAAAAAAATCTGCATAGACGGAGTTATGAAGTATTCGACTGTAAATCTTACTCTTACGCAAAAATAAGGCGGTGACAAAGTGATAAATGTTTCAGAAAATCTCAAATCTCTCATAAGTGAGGACAGCCGCACCTTCCGTGTGAGGCTTGTGAAAGACCAGAACACTTATGAAAATATACGCTCTTTTAAAAAGAACATAATGTTTCCTTCTTCACTTAGCATAGGTAATGCGCTTTCAGCCTGTATAGAATGTACGGCTACGGATATTCCTGTTAGCATCACAGGTGAGAAAATTAAAGCGGAAATCACTGTTCTCGGAAGTGAAGAACAAATCCTTCTCGGCACCTTCAAAGCGGAAAAGCCTACAGTTAAAGACGGAGACGTTTCTTTTGTTGCTTACGATGCTATGAAGGATGCTGCAGAGAAAACTTATAAATCTACTCTCAATGAGGGCGAACACACAGCACAGGAATACTTTACGGACATTTGTAATGTTCTCGGTGAAGAGTGCGTGTCGCTCGAGGAAGCTGACGGTACTCTTCTTATTGCCGAGGATAAATTAAGCGGTTACAGCTGTCGTGATGCTCTCGGCTACCTTGCCGGTTATCTCGGTAAAAATTGTCTTGTGAACCGTGACGGCCTTTTTGAAATGGTCACATTCACGGAGGCGGATTATGACCTTCTTAATGAAAACAGAATAAGTGAGCCTGAGTTTGCTGATTCCTTCTGCTGTCTCGGCTATATTAACTGCTGTATCGATAATGAGACTACACTGCAGTCAGGTGTAGGGAGCAACGGCTTTGAATTTATTTCTCCCATTATGACACAGGAAAGACTTGATACAGTAGGAGAGAGTGTATTCGGTGAAAATTCTCTTATAAAAGAATACAAGCCCTGCAAGGTTGTACAGCTTTTAGGTGATCCGAGAATAGAAATCTGTGATGTTATCGATTTAAGCTATGGCGGAGAAGTTTATAAAGTTCCAATTATGGCGCTTTCTCTCGAATATGACGGTGGTCTTATGGTAACCGTGGAAAGCTATGCTCCTGCAGAACCGCAGTCAACCTCTTTAGGTGAAAGAATGAGTTTTGCGCAGAAACAGGCACAAAAGGAAAACAACGCACACATAAACGGCATCGTAGAATTTTCTCAGCTTATTCAGTCCGCTTACGGAGTAAAAAGTACACAGCTTGACGGGATAGCCTATTTTCACGATAAGGATACTCTCTCAGAATCAACATACATATTCTGCATAACCTCTGAAGGCTTTGCTCAGGCAAGCGGTGAAAATTGCTGGGGAGGCTCTCATAAGGAAACCGTGTGGAAATACGGTCTCTCGAAGGATGGTACTGCAGTACTGGATATGCTTAAAGTTTTCAGCATCACCGCCGACCTTATCCGAGCAGGCCGACTGGAAAGCATCGGAGGCAGTGCATACTTTGACCTAAATAATGAAGAGATAGGCTTGA
>CALCHE010000247.1 GCA_937901145.1 uncultured Clostridia bacterium | reverse complement strand
GGTCTCACTTTAGAACCTCTAACCGAAAACCCTTGAGAAATCAAGGGTTTTCAGCTTTTTTAAGGACAATTTTTTGACCTTTTACCGATAGAACCAAAATCGCCATTTTTTAAGACCACTCGGTTTTGAACTGGGGAATTAACTAAAAATTGAATATTTCCATACATAAGACCTATTTTTAAAGAAGTTAAGCTTCTAAAAAATACATCTTTTTTATTACCAAACGCATACCCTTGTAAAATAACAATTGTTGTGCTATAATCAGCCCGACAAATAAGAATTTGTAGGTGAGATAATGATTATTTTAATTACGGGAGCATCGCATACAGGCAAAACGGCGCTTGCTCAAAAATTGCTTGAAAAATATAAATATCCATATCTATCGATAGACCATCTGAAAATGGGCTTAATTCGTAGCGGTAATACAGAGCTTACTCCTATGGATGATAATGAATTGACCGAATATTTATGGCCGATTGTTCGGGAAATGATAAAAACTGCTATTGAGAACAATCAGAACCTAATTGTCGAAGGTTGCTATATTCCTTTTGACTGGTCGAAATATTTTCAACAAGAATATCTCGAAAATATTAGATACTACTGCATTGTAATGAGCGAGAACTATATAAGAAATCATTTTGCTGACATTAAGAAATATGCAAGTGTCATTGAAAATCGTGGAGATGATACAGATTGCACTTTGGAAAGCGTGTTAGCAGATCATGCACAGGTGTTAGAACTCGCTCAAAAGCACAAAGTCAATTATTTGCTTATTGATGATAAATACGAAATTGATATTAATTTATAACGACAACTTCCAATTTATCGGGCTGTTTTGAGTGATTTCAATTTTTGACAAAAACAAGTTGTAAACACAGGTGAGGTCTTAATTTAGACCAAAAGTCTAAAAATTACCATTTTTATTAACAACTCGGATTTGAACTGGTGAAATCACTAAAGTTTAATATTTTCTTACATAAGACCTATTTTTAAGGAAGATTAACTTCTGAAAAAATAGGTCTTTTTTTATGCCTTAAAATCCCTACCTCATATCAACAAAGTTACATAGCCGTTACGAAAAAAAGTAACGGCTTTTTTTAGTAAAGGAGGTAAACCGAATGATTACAACAGCAATCATTTATAACATCGGTAGAGGTTTGGCGTTTAACATTATTCTTCCTCTCTGGTATGTTGCTAATCAGATTATAGGAATGTAGTCTGATAAAAATCATTTCTTTGTAAAGGAGGAATGAAATGTTACAGATATTCGTACACGAATATTAGCAATCAACTTTAGGAGGTATGTGCTTGAATAATTGCAAAGTAATTGCCATCACAAATCAAAAAGGTGGTGTTGGCAAAACAACAACTGCGGTTAATTTAGGTACAGGACTTGTGAGGCAGGATAAAAGAGTGTTGCTGATAGACACAGATCCTCAAGGGAATTCAAAGAAAAGTTGGAAAAGTATATATAATTTTATAATGATAAAAGGCCTCATAAAATGAATCGTAATCGAACTCCAAATGATTTAGAAAGGTCATTCCCTCTTCATCAATCAAATAGCATGAAAAAGTGATTATATTTATCGAACAGTCTATCAGTATTTTATAATACCAATAGATTCATTTTTATCGAAATCTCTCGGTTCGTTTTATCAGAATTTTTAGTTTTATCACAGATTTTGGCACTTTTTGTGCAGTGCGGTTCGATTTTAAAAAAATAAGAAAGTGGCACAAAGCCTCTTTCTTGCTGGGGTTATAAAAAGTAAAAGACACCTCAATCGAACCGCATTAGTTCAGATTTGGGATGTCATTCAAATTACCGTTGTTACCTTAAACCAAAATAATTACTGTACGAGTATTTTGAACAATCGTCTTTCGAAAATATTTTCGTAAAAACATACAAAAACCGAATAATTTATTTATTTTTTTAAGATATTTACTTTTTTATTCGCTTGATATATAATTAAACCAGAAAAGGTGGTTAAAAATGGATATAACTGATTACGAGATTTTAACGTGTCTGAAAGAAAATGCCCGGGAAAATGCAACTAACATCGGAGCAAAGATTAATCTTTCGACCTCAGCGGTAATAGAAAGAATTAAAAAATTTGAAGCATCAGGACTTATCAAGCAATATACAATAGTATTGGATCAGCAGGCGCTCGGTGGTGAGCTTATGGCTTTCATCAGTGTACGTCTTGAGCATCCCAAATATTACGAGAATTTTGTTGAGCTTGTCAATGCTCATAATTCGATATCCGAGTGCTATTATATTGCAGGGGATTTTGATTTTATTTTGAAAGCTATTACAAAGAATACACAGTGTCTGGAGGATATTCTCAATTATATAAAATCTATTGACGGTGTATCACTGACAAGAACCTCTGTTGTGTTGTCTGCAAACAAAAACGAGACTTGTATGCTTCCTGATATGGTACAAAATCTGTCCGAGTGACAGATTGATATAAAAATAAATATGAAGAAAGGGTTTGAAAATTATGATTATCGGTATTCCTAAGGAGATTATGCACGGAGAGGGCAGAGTATCTGCTATTCCTGAAACAGTGGCAAAGCTTAAGGCTGACGGCTTTGAGGTTTTGGTTGAAAACACAGCGGGCGAAGGCGCATTTTTCAGCGATGAAGAATATGCTGCAGCCGGGGCAACAATGATTGCTGATGTTGCTGAGCTTTATGCAAAGGCAGACATTATTCTTAAGGTTAAGGAGCCTCAGTTCAATACTGCAAAGGGTATTCATGAGGTCGATATGATGCATGCAGGTCAGTATCTTATTACCTTTATTCATCCCGCTTCACCTGTTAATCACGAAATGGTTAAAAATCTTGCTGCAAAGGGTGTTATTGCTCTGACTCTTGACGGTGTTCCCCGTATTTCCAGAGCACAGAATCTTGATGCTCTTACATCAATGAGCACATGTGCAGGCTATAAGGGTATTCTTATGGCTGCTAATGATCTTGCAAAATTTATGCCTCAGCTTTTCTGCGCAGTAGGTATGGTTAAGCCCTGTAATGCACTTGTTATCGGTACAGGCGTCGCAGGTCTTCAGGCTCTTGCAACTGCAAAGAGACTCGGCGCAGTTACATATGCAGCAGACATCCGTCCTGCAGCTGCAGAGCAGGCAATGAGCCTCGGTGCAAAGATTGTTGATACAGGTGTTCCCGCTGAGGTTGCAGTAGGTGAGGGCGGTTATGCAAATGCTCTCAGTGAAGAATGGCTTAAGATTGAAAGAGATGCTCTCAAGGATACAATCAAGGATATGGATATCGTATTCTGTTCTGCACTCGTTCCCAGCAAGCTGGCTCCCATAATTCTTACCGAAGAAATTGTTAAGACAATGAAGCCCGGTTCTGTTATTGTTGACATTTCTATTGATCAGGGCGGTAACTGTGCTATCACAACTCCGGGCGAAACAGCAATAAAGCATAAGGTTACAATCGAGGGTATCAAGAATATTCCCGGCCTTCTTCCCACAAGCTCAACCTGGATGTTCTCACATAATATTTACAATCTTGTTAAATATCTCACTAAGGACGGAGCTATCAGCCTTGATATGAGCGATGAAATCGTAAAGGGAATTATGACTACAATCGACGGTAAGATAGTTCATAAGGGTGCTCTTGAGGCAATGGGCGCATAAGCTTTTTGCGCATAAATTCAAAATTTTATCATAAAGGTGCTGTAAAGCGGTTTTACAGCACCTTATGTAAATGGAAGGAGAAATTTCAATGCCTGGATGGTTATTGATTCTTATTTTCGTTATAGCGGCTGTTGTTGGCTATTTTATAATCAACAAGGTTCCCACCTTGCTTCATACACCTCTTATGTCAGGTATGAATGCCTTGTCGGGTATAACAGTTCTCGGAGCTCTTACGGTGCTTGCTGTTGCTCTTAAAGAAAAAGTTCCCGTAATCAGTGTGATTGTCGGTATTGCCGCCGTTGCTTTTGCTATGGTTAATGTAGCCGGTGGTTTTTCCGTTACGGGAAGAATGCTGAAAATGTTTAAAAAGAAGGAGGATAAATAAATGATTCCTTCAACTGTTTATTACATTATCAGCGCCGTAATTGTTCTCGGCGTTCTTATCGGTATCAGTATGATGAGTAAGGTTAAATCAGCTAAAGCAGGTAATACGCTTTCTGCTGTATTTACTTTATTTGCTATTGCCGTTGTTCTTTATGACAATCAGATTCTTACTGCCTGGCAGGCTTGGCTCGGTATCGCTGTCGGTTCCGTAGTCGGAATAATCGGTGCATACAAGGTCAAAATGATTGAGATGCCCCAGGCTGTTGCTCTTCTGAACGGTCTCGGAGGGCTTGCAAGTGCTCTTGTGGCAATTCTTACCGTTCAGCAGTCATCTTCAGACAAGTTTGCCGTATATGCGGGTGCTGTTGCTCTTTTTGTAGGCTGGGTAACCTTTACGGGAAGTCTTGTTGCTGCAGGTAAGCTTCATAAGCTTCTTCCTCAGAAGCCGGTTGTATGGAAGGCTCATTCACTTATAACTGCTGTTACACTTATTGCTGTTTTTGCGGTTATGGTATTTATTCCTGATAATATTATTCTCAATTCTCTTCTCTCTGCATTCTTCGGTGTTGCTTTTGCAATCCGTGTCGGCGGTGCAGATATGCCTATCACCATTTCTCTTCTTAATTCACTAAGCGGTGTTGCAGGCGGTATTGCAGGTATTGCTGTCGGCGATCCCTTGCTGGTTGCTATCGGCGGTGTTGTCGGTGCATCAGGTCTTCTTCTGACACAGATAATGTGTAAGGCTATGAACAGAAGTCTTATCAGCATTCTTCTCGGAAGCGCATCTAAAAAATCATCCAAGCCTAAGGCAGAGATTAAAGAGACTGTCGAAGCTGTTGCCGCGCCTGAGGAGGAAAAGGAAAAAGAAATTACTGTCGAAGATATTCTTTCTTCAGCAAAGAAGGTTATTATTGTTCCCGGCTACGGTATGGCACTTGCTCAGGCACAGAGCGCAGTAAAGGCACTTGCAGACAAGCTTGAAGGAAAGGGTGCAGAGGTTAAGTTTGCCATTCATCCCGTTGCAGGCCGTATGCCCGGTCATATGAACGTTCTTCTCTGTGAGGTTGACGTTCCTTATGACAAGCTTTACGAAATGGATGCTATTAACGGTGAATTCAAGGATTGTGATGCAGCGATTATCGTCGGTGCAAACGATGTAATCAATCCTGCCGCAAACACAGCCGAAGGCACACCGATTTACGGAATGCCTGTTCTGAATGTAGCCGATGCAAAGAATGTAATTATCTGTAACTTTGACACAAAGCCGGGTTATGCAGGTGTTCCCAATCCTCTTTATGAGAGTGAAGGCACAATTATGATGCTCGGTGATGCAAAGGAAACAGTTGCGCAGCTTACAGCATCAGTATAAAAATCAATAAAAACAACGGCGGCTGTTTATATAAAGCAGTCGCCGTTTTCTGTTTTATCTGTTGCCGTATTGCACAGAATGAATAGCTGTTATTGCGGTTATGGTATTTATATGCAATAGTATCTATTTGCTTTTATGCATCAGAGAATATGTAATACTTGGAAAAAAAGAATAATATAATGTGAAGATTGAAGGAAGAAAAGTTTCCTCAAATTGCGGTAAAATGAACAAGAAAAGGCGAAAAAAATAAATCGGTTCAAAAATGCGATGTACCTCCAAAGCCCCAAGGACGAAAGTTCTTGGGGCTTACTTCTTACCTATTACCTCTTCACTCTTACCTCAAAAATTCCTTGGTGCTTTGGAAAGTAATAAGTAAGAAGTAATAGTGAATAAGTTTTTTGCAAGGCTTTGCCTTGATTGTCGCCCTTCGGGCAAACGGATTGACTTTCACTCGGTTGTAATTTTCTGTCAGTTTTGTAGCAACAGCGGGTTGCTTGTAAAACTTATCGACTCGTATTATAATAACATCGAGGTGATAATTCTATGGGAACAAAAGATATTATTCTTGAACTGAGAACAAAAACAGGTCTGTCACAAGAAGAACTTGCAGAAAAAGTATTTGTAACCCGTCAGGCAGTTTCCCGCTGGGAAACAGGAGAAACTGTTCCGAACACCGAAACTTTAAAACTGCTCTCAAAACTCTTTGATGTCTCGATCAATACTTTGCTTGGTTCACCGAGACAGCTTGTTTGTGAGTGCTGCGGTATGACTGTTGATGACAGTAATATAAGTCACGAAAAGGACGGCTCTTTTAATGAGGAATACTGCGAGTGGTGCTATGCCAATGGCGAATACACCCTTGATTTTTTTGAAAAATATAGGGAGCTTGGCGGAAAAGAAAGATTTGAAGAGTTCAAGGGACAGCTTATACACGAGATTAATACCTTGCTTAATATTGAAGGCTTACCGAAGGTGGAAAACCTTAATGTTTTGCCCGGCAGCTTCGTGAATCTTGATTATCGTCTTCCAAACGGACAGACAGTAAAATTTCTTGATGATAATGCTACTTATCTTGGCAGTCAGCTTGAATGTGAATTCGGTGGTGACCGTTGTTTCGGTATTGCCGCTAATATGGATTTTTTACTCGTTTGCACTTATGAAGAAAACGGTGAAAATCCGGAGTTGGTTATTTACAAAAAGAGATAGAAAAATTCCGTTTGTAAGTTTGTCACTGTTCTGAATTGTAAACATAAAAATAAAGCACCGATTTGGGCGACACTCCGTAAGGAAGTTATGCCTTAAAATCAGCTGTTTTTACGCATAACGGCGTTAAAAATGCTCGAAATCCGTCAGGATTTCTGTGCTTTTTGCCTTGTTCTGCATTAAAAATATCACGATTTTAAGGTGCAAAGCAGTTTTTCTCGAACTATTTTTCGAATTAAAGGAAATGACAAAACCACCGGAATACTGGCGTATTTCGGTGGTTTTTCATAATGTTTAAGCGAAAAAGAGTCGATAAAAACCACAACTTCCTTGCGGAGTGCCGCCCTTTCGGTGCTTTATTTTTTATCTGTAAAACATTTCAACTATCCTGTCCGTATCCTTAAGATTTACCCTCTTTGAGCATATGCTTGTCCTGTAGTCCTTGCCGTCTGCAGTTTTGTCCTCAGTGCGGAATTTACCGTAGCTGCAGGCAACGATTGTGTCGTCAGGGAGAACAACATTTCCGCAGTAGCCGGTGTCAGCCTCGGCGCTGTATTCGGGGCTTTTACGGCCCTCCTTATAAATATGGGCAAGCTTGATTCTGTATTGACCCTCTGTGCCGTTTTTAAGGTCATCATAGG
>CALCHE010000246.1 GCA_937901145.1 uncultured Clostridia bacterium | reverse complement strand
TTTGTGTTTAACCGCACATCCCTCTTGCGGTTCCCAAAATTCATTACGGCTTGGAGCGCCTATGAATTTTGACTGCTGCGCTTATTATCCGCTTTTGGTTTGTGTTTGACCGCACATCCCTCTTGCGGTTTCCAAAATTCATTACGGCTTGGAGCGCCTATGAATTTTGACCGCTGCGCTTATTATCCGCTTTTGGTTTGTGTTTAACCGCACATCCCTCTTGCGGTTCCCAAAATTCATTACGGCTTGGATCGCCTATGAATTTTGACCGCTGCGCCACATTCGCCTCGCTTCATCGTCCGCAGGACGCGCTTCGGCGATTGTGCCCAAAGCAAGCGCGCTACCAAGCTGCGCCACGCCTCGAAATATCTTGTTTAGTTTACCCTAAAAGCCTTTATTTGTCAACAGTTTTCACTAATTTTTTAATACCCTTGAAAAAAGGCCGTGTTTCGTGTATAATACTTTCACGAAGAAAAATATGAGGAAGTAATTATGAAAATACATCAGTCAGCTGAAAATTATCTTGAAACCATTTTAATGCTTACAAACCGCAACGGCTCCTGTCGTAGCATAGACATAGCAAACGAATTGGGCTTTTCCAAACCCAGCGTAAGTGTGGCTATGAAAAATCTGCGTGAAAACGGATATATCGACGTTATGGGTGACGGAAAAATTCTCCTTTTAGAGCCGGGCAGAAAAATCGCCGAAAGACTCTACGAAAGACATACAGTTCTTACCGGAGCTTTTACCGCTCTTGGTGTAGACAGTGAAATCGCCTCTGAGGATGCCTGTAAAATCGAGCATATTATCTCCGAAGAAACCTTCGAGGCCATAAGAAAGCATTTCGGATAAAGGAAGCATATAAATGGAAGATTTAATCAGTGAAGAAAAGAATGCGGAGTTCAGTGCCTTTGAAGTTGTTTTTGAAGAAGCTGAGGCATCAGGTATTGACGAAAAAATAAAAAAGAAGCTTACCAAAGAAAAAATCAAAGAGCAGATCGATAAATTTTCCGAAAAAGCAAAGAAAATCATCGATAATCCCGAAAAGGTCAGTGCCGTTTTAGAAAAGGCAATGGATTTGTGCGAGGATCTGTCTCATGTAAGATTTGTAGGAAAATATTTCAAGGATATTTCTCTGGTCTGCAGTATGCTGAATGATTATATCTGCAAACGTTATACAAAGGTGCCTATGGCGACGGTCATTACACTTCTCGCCGCAGTGCTGTACTTTATCAGTCCTGTCGATATTATTCCAGATTTTATTCCTCTGATAGGACATCTGGATGATATGATTGTTTTCGGCTTCGTTACTGATGCGGCCAAGATAGACCTCAAAAAATACGAAAAATGGAAAAAGGGAAATGAAAATCCCAACCTGATTTCGGAAAAGTGAATATAAAAAAGGAGCTGTCATCAGCCCCTTTTTCTTTTTTGCTGCACTCAGCAGCAGTTGTCATGACAACCGCAACCGTTGTCACATCTGTTGCAGCCACAGCCACCGTTGTTACAGCCACAACCGTTGTTGCCGCCGAAGATGCTGCCGCCGTCACCGCAGCACACGAATAAGAGAATAAGAATGATAATCCAGGTGCAGCAGTTGCCGCCGAATAAACCGTTATTACAGCCCATTTACCTTTACCCCCTCTCGTTTGCGGGCGTCTTTTCCGTCGCCCTACATCATCAGTATATGTCCCTGAGGGAAGTGTGTTACTGTTTTTGAATAAGAATTTTTTAAAGGTCAAAAATATTTAAGGTGATTATTTATGTATGATATTTTTTCTCATGGCAGGGGGAGAGTTTTGTTTGAGGATGCTGACCTTTACGGCAGAGCTTTTCCTGAGGCAAGATCAAAAACAACCGAGCACAATATATATGAAAGGTCAAAAATTTATCTTGACGATGAAACCGAAAAAACTCAGAAATTAAAGAAAATCGAAGAAAATAAAGAATAAATTCGAAAATTGAGGTATAGCGTTAATGTTTTGACCTTTTTTGACCTTTGAAAAAACTTCGATTTGGATTATAATAAAATCACAAGGTCAAAGAAAGTCAAAGTCAAAATTAAAGGAAGTGATGTAATGAATCTTTCGAATGTTATAGCCACGATGATAAGCGATATGCTGGAGGAAAAAAATGAAATAGAGATCCAGCGAAATATCCTCGCTCAGGATCTGGGATGTGTTCCGAGTCAGATAAACTACGTGCTTTCCTCACGCTTTACTCCCGAAAGAGGGTATATGGTCGAAAGCAGAAGAGGTGGCGGAGGTTTTATAAAGATCACCCGTATAGTTTACGATAAGGATACTCTTATCCCGAGGATAATCTCATCTGTCGGAGACACGCTTGATTCGGATACGGCACAGGCTCACACCATGAATCTTCTTTATCAGGGAATCCTTTCCGACTCTCAGGCCAAGATTATTCTTTCGGCTGTTTCCGATTCACCCTACAGAAGCCTCCCGCCTCAGGTGAGAGACATCGTAAGAGCAGATATATTCAAACAGATGCTGATGACCGTCAGCAGGATTTTATAAGGAGGTAATAACTATGTTATGTCAGAACTGTAAAAAAAGCGAAGCAACCACTCACATCAAACGTGTAATAAACGGTGAAACTACCGAAAGCCACCTCTGCTCGTCCTGTGCGCAGAATTCAGGCTACAGAGATCTTTTCGATGATTTTTCCTTTAATCTTCCCGGCATTTTCTCGTCCTTCTTCGGTGACACGGCACTGACCCTGGGAGAAAGCAGACTCGACCGCTGTGAAAAATGCGGCTGCTGCTTCGACGATATTATCAAAACGGGTACCGTAGGCTGTGCCGACTGCTACGAAAAATTCTATAACAAGCTTCTGCCATCCATTCAGAGAATCCACGGCAAGGCAAAGCATTCGGGTAAGGTGCCTCCCGTTCACGAAGAGGAGGTCCCCGTAAAGGAAAAAACAGCGGAAGAAAAAATAGCCGATCTCGAAGCGGAAATGCAGAAGGCTGTAGCCGAGCAGAACTTCGAAAGAGCGGCAATAATCAGAGACGAAATAAAGAAAATGAAGGGAGAAAACTGATATGAATAATGAGAGTAATTCTGCTGTAATATCGGATGTGGTTTTATCCACCCGCATCAGACTGGCGCGTAATCTTAAAAAATATCCCTTCCCTGCCCGTCTGGACAGGGATGAGAAAAAGGCTGTCTGCACTCTTGTCAGAGAAACCCTTGACGGCGAAAAGCTCACTTATATCGATATGGAATCCCTTTCATCCGTAGAGGCAGTGTCACTGGCAGAAAAGCACCTTATCAGTGCAGAATTCGCCTCAAACGGTACAGGCAGATCACTTCTTCTTTCAGAAAATGAGGATGTAAGTCTAATGCTCTGCGAGGAGGATCACATCCGTATTCAGATTATCGAACCCGGTCTTTCTCTCGATGAAGCATATAAAAAGGCTGACAGAATAGACAGCGTTATAGAAAATAAGCTTACCTATGCCTTCGATGAGCGCATAGGATATCTTACACAGTGTCCCACAGATTTAGGCACAGGAATGAGAGCCTCGGTGCTGCTGCATCTGCCCGCTCTTTCGCGTAAGGGTGCAGTAAGAAATCTCACCACCACCGTAGCCAAGTTAGGTCTTACCCTTCGCGGCTCCTACGGTGAGGACGGTGAAATTTTAGGTGATATTTATCAGCTGAGTAACCAGGTTACCTTAGGCATTTCCGAAAAGGCCGCCCTTCAGAATCTTAATTCCATCGCGCTGCAGATAGTAGCTCAGGAAAAGCAGGCAAGGGCCCTTCTTATCAAGGATGAGGATTTTATGGATAAAATCTTCAGAGCCTACGGCATACTCAAAAGTGCCTATAAGCTCACTTCAAAGGAGCTTGCAAACCTTATCTCTTATGTTCGCTTAGGTGCTGCCGAGGGGCTTTTCGACATTCCTGCGGAAAAGCTCAGCGCTCTCACCACAGAGCTTCAGCCGGCCACTATGAACACACAGAGCGAAGCATCTCTCACCCGCTCACAGCGTGACATAAAGCGCGCAGAAAAGGTCAGAGAAGCATTGGGTTAAGACTAAAACGGGACGTTAAAAAACGTTCCGTTTTTTGTTAGTGCAAAGTGTAAAGATGCGGGAGAAACTTCGGAAAATAACGAGTGATACACCGCTTTTTGAACGCTAAGTGCTAAACGATATTACCCCTCCGTCAG
>CALCHE010000245.1 GCA_937901145.1 uncultured Clostridia bacterium | reverse complement strand
TAGCACTTTCTATTCCCGTCGGCTTTGCGGGTCTTATTTATGCAAGAAGCGGACTTGCAAGTAAAAGGGGACTTGCCCCCGCTAACAAGGTAGGCGTTGTTGACGCCGACTACCGCGGTGAGGTTATGGTTGCCCTTCACAATCACGGCAAGGAAGCACAGACAATCGAGGCAGGGGAGAGAATTGCACAGATGGTAATCGCTCCCTTTGTTACCGCAAGCTTTATTTTAAGCGACGAGCTTGACGATACTGTAAGAGGGGAAGGCGGCTTCGGCTCCACGGGTAGAAAATAATGAATTTCGCAGAAAAAAGAAGGCTTAAAAAAACAGAGTACGATGCACATAAGTCCCGTATGCGTGACTGGTTTACCCACCATTGCAAAACAACCGCAAAGGAAGGTCAGGTTGTTTTCTTCGGCGACTCAATTACAGAGTTTCTAAACATCAGCGACTGGTATGGTGAATATTCCGTTAAAAGCGGTCTTGAGCTTTATAACAGAGGTATTGGCGGAGATACGACAATCGGTCTTTACAAAAGAGCAAAGGAAAATGTGCTTTGCATTAAGCCGAAGGCAGTTGTAATCCTTATCGGAACGAATGACCTTGGTATGGGTTTTGATCCTGCCTTTGTTGAAAAGAATATGGAAAACACTCTTAAGCTTTTCAAACAGGAGTGTCCCGACTGTAAGGTTATCCTTGAGGCTATTTATCCTGTTATCAATGGCCGTGCAGGTAAGAGAAGAAACAGCGACATCCTTGAGGCTAATAGAAGGTACAAGGCACTCAGTGAAAAGTACGGTGCAGAGTTTATTGACCTTACAAGAGAGCTTGCTGACGAAACAGGCAACCTTAAGGCAGAGTGTACATATGACGGGCTTCACCTTTCGGCGAAGGGCTATGAGGGGACGACGAGGGAGATTGTGAAGCTGCTTCCGTAACAAAGGGCCAAGGGCCGAAGGGCCGAGAAAAAACAACATAGGAAATTAACAATTCAGCGGTGGCGTGGACAGATCCTTCGTCACCGCTTTTTTTGTCGCCGTTACCTTGACGGATTGCGTGGAACTCTATGTGAATGCTACCTTCACTCGGCCCTTTTCTCCCGCACCCACCTTACCTTCACTCGGCCCTTGACCCTCGGCCTTCGACCCTTTTTGTTCTATTTATAATCAAAATTCACAGTATTTTTTTATAAATTTGTGCAAAGGGTAAAAAACACAAAATCTTGTGTTTTATGCTTGACTTAACACAAAATAAGATATATTATATTCGAGGTCGGTTTTTTGACCACCGGACATTTTAATTTGTGTGAAAAAATATAAAATTTACGCCAAAACCACAATATTTTGTGGTTTTTTATATTGACTAAACACAAGATATGCTATATAATATGAAGCGTACACTAAAATTAAAACACAGAAAGGAGAATATTAAAATGACAGTAATTAAAAGAGACGGTACAACTGTGGAGTTTGACCGCAGTAAAATCATTGTTGCACTTTCAAAGGCTAACGATGCAGTTGAGGAAAACGAGAGAATCAGCGCTCAGCAGATGGATGAAATTGCTGAATTTATCACAGAAAAGAAAAAGTCAAGAATTCTTGTTGAGGATATTCAGGATATGGTAGAGCAGAAGCTTATGGAGCTTGATAAGTATGCTCTTGCAAAGGCATATATAATCTACCGTTATAACAGAGCTCTTGTAAGAAAGGCTAACACAACTGACGATTCAATCCTCAGCCTTATCAAAAATTCAAACAAGGACGTTATGGAGGAAAACTCAAATAAGGATGCCGTTATGGCTGCTACTCAGCGTGACCTTATTGCAGGTGAGGTAAGCAAGGACCTGACCCGAAGAATGCTTCTTCCCGAGCATATTTCAAAGGCACACGATGAGGGTGCAATTCATTTCCACGATGCAGACTATTTCCTTCAGCCTATATTCAACTGCTGTCTTATCAACATAGGTGATATGCTTGAAAAAGGCACTGTTATGAACTCAAAGCTTATTGAAAGCCCCAAAAGCTTTCAGGTTGCCTGTAATATTATGACTCAGATTATCGCTTCTGTTGCATGCAGTCAGTACGGCGGTCAGTCCGTTGATATAAGCCACTTAGGTAAGTACTTAAGAAAGAGCAAGAAGAAGTTCGAGGATAAGCTTCATGAAAAGCTTGGCGGTGAGCTTACTGATGACCAGATTGCTAAGGTTGTTGAAGCAAGACTTCAGGATGAGCTTCGTTCAGGTGTTCAGACAATTCAGTATCAGATAAATACTCTTATGACCACAAACGGTCAGTCTCCCTTCGTAACTATTTTCTTAAACCTTAAGGAAAACGATGAGTATGTTGAAGAAAACGCAATGATTATTGAGGAGATCCTCCGTCAGCGTTACGAGGGTATTAAGAACGAAAAGGGTGTTTACGTAACTCCTGCTTTCCCGAAGCTTGTTTATGTTCTTGATGAGCATAACTGTCTTAAGGGCGGTAAGTACGATTATATTACAAAGCTTGCTGTTAAGTGCTCTGCAAAGAGACTTTATCCCGACTATATTTCTGCAAAGAAGATGCGCGAAAACTACGAAGGAAACGTATTTTCACCTATGGGCTGCAGAAGCTTCCTTTCACCCTGGAAGGACGAAAACG
>CALCHE010000244.1 GCA_937901145.1 uncultured Clostridia bacterium | reverse complement strand
AGACTCAGATTATCTACCGCTTTTTTATCACCGTACTTTTTAGTAATATTAATGATTTCAAGCTTCATACATTTTCACCAGCCTTTCAAATTTAAAGTTTTTAATTGCAATAAAACCTATAAACAAAGCTGAAAGAATAAGCAAAAATAATACTAAAACAATACTTGCCGGTGGCAATTCAAATATAAAATTTTCTACTCTTGCAGTTATCTCGCTTTGTGAAATTACAAGACCGAATAAAACAGATACCATTCCTGCGGATAGGCCAATAACGGATTTAACATTGAATATACTGCACATTAAAAGTACAAGAGTAGCCGAAAACAAAAAAGCAATAAGAGACAAAGTGATGGTATAAAAAACAGTTTCTGATATAAGACTGCCTATACATACTACTGCAAGGTCATATATTCCGCATAAAACTAATCTACCTGCAAAAACAGTTTCAGGTTTATACAGACATGCACTTTCCATTTCAAAAAAACTGTATGAAGACGAAAAGTATATACAACCGACACTGCCTACAGCAAGAAATGGAGTAATAATGCAAGCTATGAGAGGAGATACTGCTGATTGTGAATTCAGAGCTATAACAAACACTACAACAAGATATATAACGGAGAGAACAAAAAACCAAGGTGTAAGACCTTTTACTACGCCTGACAAAAAGCCTGATAATGAAAATGCCGGCATATGTTTTGTGTTAATTATTGAAGCCTGTGCTTTCAGCTTATCTTTAGCCTCTTTGCTGTGCTGTTCAGTTTCGTATAGTGAAAGAACTTTTGCAATTTCTTTTTTTCTTACCATAATTCACACTCCTTTAAAGCCTTCAGGGCTCTTCTAAGACGGGTTTTTACCGTAGGTATTGGAACCTTCTGTACAGATGCAATTTCTTTGATTTTTAAATCGTGATAAAACCTCAGAATAATTACATCTCTTTGTACATCGGGAAGTGAAAGAACTGCCTGACGCACTATTAAAGCTTCTTCTTTTTGTAAGATTTCATCCTCTGTGACTTCTTCTGTTGTTTCTTCGCTAACATTATCAAGAGAAAGTAAGGAAGTTTCTTGTTTATGCTTGCGAAAGAAATCGTTTGAGGTATTTATCGCAATAGTAAAAAGAAAACTTTTGAGCTTATTCTTTTCTTTGTAATAAGGAAGGTTTTTAATAAATTTGATAAAAGTGTCCTGAGTAACATCCTCTGCAGCGGCTTTATTACCCATACGGCGATAAAGAAATCTGTAAACTTCATCATAATATCTTTCAATAAGTTCATTTAAGGCTTCTTTGTCTCCGATTTTAGCTCTTTGGACAAGCTCTTTTTCATCCATTTTATCACTTCCTTACACTTATATAACGATTGCTGAACCGAAAAGGTTTCAAATATTATAACATGAATTTATAAATTATTTATACATTACATGCATATTACAAAATCAAATAAATAAAGTAATACACATAATAGATATATTCCCCGTTGTAACATCACCTCTGCCTCAACGGAGATTTGTCATATATATCAATGCTGAAAAATAATACATTTCCATTATTATAATAACTGCCCCCACCAAATATTTTCAAGAGACCAAAGTAGTCACTTGAATCCATAAAAACACATCCCATTAAGGTAGCAGTCAAATGATATAATCCCCTTAAAGTAATACTTGAAAAAACGAAAAGTTTTCAAGACTACTTTAGGGGATTTTCTTATTCAAGCATCAATTTAACCCTGCAAACACCAAGTGCACTTTCACGCTTGATTATTGTTTCGGGAATTCTCGACAGCCACTTTTTGCTGAAAATCGTGCTGTTGTAATAACAGTCAAAACTTGCAACGGGAAGCACAATCCATTCACTGTCCTCTGTTTTGTTGGCAAGACAGTAGCAAACCACATCCCGTACAGCTTCAAAGGGTAAGCCTTTTTCATCGCACATAACAACTTTTGAATAGAATTCAGTAGGTAAAGAAACTGCTTCCATTCTTAAGGGGCCGAGCTCAAGTGCATCTGCAATAATATAGTCAAATTTCAGTACCCAAGTTCCCTTTGTGTTTATGGAAAAAGCGGGAATCTGCATTTGTTTAACCTTGTTTTTCCAAGGTGTTTCAAAGTTCTTGGCTATTAGAGATATTCTTTCAAGGTTGTCTGCACTTATAACACTTGCATTGCACAAAGCAAATAAGTGTATGTTTTTGATATGACTGTAAAACCATCCTTTGCCGTCTTCGGTTACAAGCTCGGGGAAATCTTTGTGTAAATGCTTGAAGTTAACATCTGTACCGTCCTTTTCTTCGGGGACACTGCACCAAGCATAAAGAGCGTTTCTTGCATATTCAATTCTGTCATAAGGTTTTCCGCCCTTTAAGCTTCCGTCGGTATTGTGAAAAAGATAACCTCTTGCAATTACTGTGAGTATTCTGCCGAGACCTTCATATTCGGTCAAGGTTTTAAAGCTGAACCTGCCGAGAAATGAAAGGTCTTTTTTATTTATGCAAAAGTATGAGGGTTTAGTAACATAGCACTGAAACTCTTTCCATTCATTTGTCATTACCATAACCTCCACTTCTTCTTTTTAGGTTCCTCGGACGGAATACTACTGTCAAGA
>CALCHE010000243.1 GCA_937901145.1 uncultured Clostridia bacterium | reverse complement strand
GAAATTTCTGCTCTTTTTCCGTTAACCTTGATGCGCTTTATGCGGATATATTTGTACATCAGTGCCTTAGGAAGCTTCGGACAGGATTTGGTCAGAAATTTATCCAGTCTTTGGTCAGAATCGTTTTTTTCGATAATAAAGCTTTTCAATGTGTTCTACCTCTTATAATTGATACGTAAACTATAGCATAAATCAGAAATTATGGCAAGAGAAAAATTAATTTGCAGGTCGGTAAATGTAAGTATTTGTCGGATGTCACAGCAATTATATTTTTTATTTAGAAAAAGATCTTTTCGGTTCTCTTGAGGGTGCTATTGATTTTGCAGCTAAGCTTGCAAATGCTATTCATACTCTCGTTAACTCTCTCGGTGGAATGTTAGGCTTCGACTGTCCCTTCTGCGGTCAGAAAAACTCCGCAAATAAGCCTGCTAAGCCTGACGATTCAGAAACTTCCGAAGAACCCGAGCGGCCTGAAGAACCCGAACTCGTTCTTCCCGAGAACGTTCCCACAGAACCCGCAGCTCCCGTTCATCCTGAAAATGCTGTAAAGGTTGAATCTGCAGCAGAATTAGCAGACGCTATGGCAAATGCAGAGAAGGGTGCTTACAACGTTCTTGCTGACGGTCTCTATGATGAAATCGTCGTTACAAAGAGCTACATCACTCTCGCAGCTGACTATGCTGTCGGTACATCACGTCAGACAAGAGTAGGCCGTCAGGTTTACTGTGTAGTTACTGATGCTTTCGGTGATTCCGTAAAAACTGAAACCATCGTAATCAAATAAGATATTTGTATATAAAAGCAGGGGATTTTGTCCTCTGCTTTTTGTTGTCTTTTCGTAAAATTTTCTAAAAATAAAACTGCATATATTTATCTTTTTGTAAAATGTAAAAAAATTCTGTTTTTGCCAATAATAACATCAAAGAAATACTTGATTTCTTGTTTTTATAGTGATAGAATATAGTGTAAATTTATCAGTTTACCAAAAGTCTTATTAAATAAGGGGTAATGTATCAATGGAAAGAAAAGTAGGTACCATTTCGAGAGGTATCCGTTGTCCTATCATCCGTGAAGGCGACGACCTTGCTCAGATCGTGTGTGACAGCGTTATCGAGGCTGCTGAAAGTGAAGGCTTCGCACTCCGTGATAAGGACGTTGTGGCAGTTACGGAATCAATTTTAGCAAGAAGCCAGGGTAACTATGCTTCTGTAGAAGCTATTGCAAAGGACGTTAAAGAAAAACTCGGCGGTGAAACCGTAGGTGTAATTTTTCCTATTCTTTCTAGAAACCGTTTTGCTATCTGTCTTCGCGGTATCGCTATGGGTTGTAAGAAAATCGTTCTTATGCTCAGCTATCCCAGCGACGAAGTAGGTAATCATCTTCTCACTTATGACCAGCTCGATGAAGCAGGCGTAAATCCCTACAGTGATGTACTCACTGAAGCAAAATACCGTGAACTTTTCGGCGAAAACAAGCATGAATTCACAGGTGTTGACTATGTAGAATATTATTCAACACTTATTAAGGAGTGCGGTGCAGAGTGTGAGGTAATTTTTGCTAATCAGGCAAAGGCTATTCTTGACTACACCGACTGTGTTCTCAACTGTGATATCCACACCAGAGCACGTACCAAGAGACTTCTCCTGGCTGCAGGTGCTAAGAAGGTATTCGGTCTCGATGAGATTCTTACTTCATCAGTAGACGGAAACGGCTTCAATGAAAGCTTCGGACTTTTAGGTTCAAATAAATCGACAGAAAATACAGTTAAGCTTTTCCCGAGAGAATGTAATGATTTCGTAAACAGAACTCAGAAGCTTCTTATCGAAAAGACAGGCAAGAATATTGAGGTTATGGTTTACGGTGACGGTGCATTCAAAGATCCTCAGGGTAAAATCTGGGAGCTTGCGGATCCTTGTGTATCACCCGGATATACTGACGGTCTTAAGGGTACACCTAATGAGCTTAAGCTTAAATATCTCGCTGATAATGATTTCGCAGGACTTACAGGACAGGAACTTAAGGATGCTATCTCAAAGAGAATTGCAGAAAAGGGTGACGAAAGTCTCGTAGGTAATATGGCTTCTCAGGGTACTACTCCCAGACAGTTCACAGACCTTATCGGTTCACTCTGCGACCTTACCAGCGGTTCAGGTGACAAGGGTACACCGGTAGTTCTCGTTCAGGGATATTTTGACAACTATACCAACTAATTTAACTGGAAATATATAATCGGGAGGAATTCAAATGGATACAAATGTAAGACCTGAGACAATGGAAAGAATCACGACTAAGGAATTAGCGGAAGCTTTTATTGATGAACAGGTAAATGCAGTACGCGCACAGGTAGGGGATAAGAAGGTTCTTCTTGCTCTTTCAGGTGGTGTGGATTCATCAGTTGTTGCTGCTCTTCTTATCAAGGCTATCGGCAAACAGCTCGTATGTGTTCATGTTAACCACGGTCTTATGCGTAAGGGCGAAAGCGAAAACGTTATTGAAGTTTTCAAAAAAGGTCTTGACGCAAATCTTGTTTACGTAGATGCTACTGACCGCTTCCTTGATCTTCTTGCAGGCGTAAGCGATCCCGAACAGAAAAGAAAGATTATCGGTAAGGAATTCATCGAAGTGTTTGATGAAGAAGCTGCAAAGCTTGAAGGTATATCCTTCCTTGCACAGGGCACTATCTATCCTGACATTCTCGAAAGCATCAAGCAGGCAGAGGGTAAAAAAGCAGTTAAGTCTCATCATAATGTAGGCGGTCTTCCCGAAGATATGGCAATGGAACTCGTAGAACCCCTCAAGCTTCTCTTTAAGGACGAGGTAAGAGTAGTAGGTGAAGCACTCGGACTTCCTCATGAAATGGTATATCGTCAGCCCTTCCCCGGTCCCGGTCTTGGTGTAAGATGTCTTGGTGCCATCACACGCGACCGACTTCACGCACTCCGTGAGGCAGATGCTATTCTCCGTGAAGAATTTGATAAAAACGGCCTTGCCGAAAAGGTTTGGCAGTACTTTATTGCAGTGCCCGATATGAAGAGTGTCGGCGTTAAAGATGAAAGCCGTTACGAAGGCTGGCCTGCAATTATCCGTGCAGTAAACACCAAAGACGCTATGACAGCTACAATCGAAGAAATTCCTTATGCTATTCTTCATCATATCACCGCTCGTATTACAGCTGAAGTTCCCGGTATCAACCGTGTGCTTATGGATTTAACACCGAAGCCGACAGGCACTAT
>CALCHE010000242.1 GCA_937901145.1 uncultured Clostridia bacterium | reverse complement strand
CCTTTCAACAACATCTGCGGTGTAACTACAGAACTTTCCACATCATCCAGATACAGCTGCACAACTTCATCCCCTGCCATAAGGTTAATTGTGTTGATGTCAACAACCTCAGCAGTAAGCTCACCTATGTTGTAGTTTACGGTAAAGCTATTCTGAGCACTTTTGCTTTTAAGAATAATATTTTCTTTAAGTCCTGTAGGACTGACAATATACTGAAGATCAACATCGGCAAATACATCTTCATAGACAACTTCCTGAGTAATATCGGGAAGTGTAAGGAAAGCTTCGTCGCCTTCAAGTACGGTTTCTTTATCAACTACATTAATGTAACTTTTTTTCGCACTCTGATAATTAAATGAGATGGGATATTCCTTTGCTTCATAAGAAACAAGGGTGTTAGAATTCGATTTTTCGGCAAAAACTACATTTTCTGCTCCATTTTCGGTTGAATAAAGCTCATCTGTACCGAAAAGTACCGTTTGCTCTGTTGTAGCCTCTGCTTCATATATTGTGTTGTCAATATCAGCCCATTCACCGTTTTCATTAAGATAATGCACGGGCGTATTATACTGGGCAACAATATATGAGCCGTCAGACATTCGGAAATGCTTGGCGTTTTCTTCTCTCTTTTCAATATCTTCCGAAACAATGTATGCTTCCTCATTATCTTCAGGAATAAACATTTTATCAGAAGCTACTGACTGCTGATTGGTATTTGCAGCAAGCACAGGAAATGTCGCTGAACAAGTAGTTACAATCATAAGTATTGTCAGGAACACTGACAGTAATTTTTTAGATGCTTTCATTGTTATTCCTCCTTAAAATTATATATTGTGCTTCAAGGTCTGCACAATCCATCGGAATCATCCCCTTTTTTTAGTTTCATAAATATATCCCTGAAGACATGTGAAAGTAACAAAGAAACAGTAAAACTCCGCCCGTTTCTTGATGCTTGAAGTACCGGCAAAAAAATCACCCTCTTTTCAGAGAGTGATTTTTAAATTATACCGCCTTACTTACACTTATCAAAGCTCGGATTAAAGGCATAGAAGTTCTTTTCGTTCATCTTATCCGTTGCAATTCTGAGTCCCTCACCGAATCTCTGATAGTGTACGATTTCTCTTTCACGAAGGAACTTGATAACATCGCATACATCGGGATCATCTACCAGACGGAGGATGTTGTCGTAGGTTGTTCTCGCCTTCTGCTCTGCCGCCATATTTTCGTGAAGATCTGTGATTACGTCGCCCTTACTCTGCAGATATGCCGCAGTAAAGGGTACACCTGCCGCACTTGCAGGGTAAACGCCTGTGGTATGGTCTACAAAGTAAGCGTCAAAGCCGTTCTTCTTTATATCCTCACAGGAAAGGTTTCTCGTCAGCTGATAAACGAGTGTGCCTATCATTTCCAGGTGGCCGAGCTCCTCGGTGCCTGTTGAAGTTTTAAATTGGATATCAGAAACTTATTTTATCCCTGAAAAGCTTTGTAATAAGCTCGAAAATTGATTTAAGCCACTTGAACAAAGACATAAGTCTTGACTGAATAGTAGGCTCTTCTACATAAGTATCAAGCCATTCAAAGCCCCCACAGTTTTCAACTGTCATATTTACCGTATGACCTTTTGAAGATGTTTTATCCTCTACAAGGAACTGAGAAAGCCCTCTGCTGTTAGTGTTCACCTTAACGTCTGAATAACTTAAATAGTAGTTGGCTATATATCTGAGAATTTCAGGTTTATCATCGTGGTGTGAGTTTTTGATAATCCAGGTTGTATCGGGGAAGTAGCAGGTTGATGCATCTACCTGCTTATCAGGAGAAATGCGGATAGCATTATCGGCATTTTCTGAAATACGTCCTGCTATATATTCATCGGTAAGAGTTGTGAGAGGAGTTGCACAGGTTGCACCAAAAGATGCATCCTGAAGACCTACAAGACCATCATTAAGCTCATCATAATGCTCAACGATAGGAATATTCAAAAAGCCGTATCTTGCCACAACACCGACCTCTATTTTGTAATCCTCAGAAATTCTCTTATAGAATCCTTCAAGATCTGAAGAAACATGCTCTCTGTAGTACTGAATCTTTTCAATAAGTGCAGCATACTTAGCACGGCTTTCGCTTTCTTCTTTACCGAAGATGAGATTGAGAGCAGTATCCATATCATCTTCATAAACACTTACCCAATAATTAGGCATAGTACCCAAACCTGTTGCCATAATAAGTGCAGGAACGAGTGCCTGATAAAGCTTGTTGTAAAGATTTTCGACTGAACCGAAAAGTCTATCTATCATACCGGTCTGAGTGAAAAGGTCAACTGTTCTGTTTGTAATTTCAAAAGCAAGCTGTGAAAGCACAAGACCGTTTCCCTCACCTGTTTCGCCGCAATACTCAAGCTGCTTTACATAAAGTTGGGTATAAGCATCATTGAATGTAATCTTTCCGCTGAAGCAATCGCTTATGAGTGAGTGACCGTTTGAAAGCACATCGCTGTAAATAACCCTCTTAACGTGTCCGAGTTCACCGTAACGATCAAGGTAAGCATTCAGCAGGCTTCCACCCATACATTTAGCTGCAAGACACACCTCACTATAGCCTGTTGTTGCCATAACCGTCTGAATATACTCGTGAAGTCTGTCAACGTGGTCGTAAGGTGAAAGTCGGTAGTCGTAACAGAAGCTGTAATTATACACATCAAAAGCGGCTCCGTTGGCACCGAAATTAATACCTGCACGGTAATATGAATCCCACATCGCTTCAGGTGAAACTACCGTACCGAAACGAGGATCACCGTTTTCATCGAGAGTCATTTCCTCAAATAAAGGTGAAAACTCATCATATATCGCTTTTGCATAGTTATCCCACTTATCCATAAGCATACCCTCTGCAAGGAAGGGCAGAAGAATATTTGCGGTGGTTTCGATGAGTTCTTCTTTAGTAACAGAATCCTCACCATTACTTCCGAATATTGCATCAAGACCTGCAGGAAGTGCTCTGCCGTCCTCGGTGTAAATCGGGTCACCGTTACCTCTGATATAAATAATAGGACGTTTCTCATAAACCTCAGCGTCAACTGCACTTGCCGCAGGGGTGATTATGCTGAGAGTCATAAGTACAACAAGCAATAAAGAAATTATTTTTTTCATAATAGTTTACCTCCGTAATATTCATAATTAGTCTTGCCGATAAAAGCAATGTGAATATGCTTCTTATTTATCGAACGAATGTATCTGCAGACGGCAAGAGAATCCTCGAAAATTTCTTTATAACTTTTAACTCTGACTTCACCGTCAACAATGTATTTACAAAAATCTTTTGCTGAATAATTGCTCACTGCATATTCAGCAAGCTGTCTGACTGTAAGAAGATTGTTCAATGACCTCACCTCTGTTTTAACTTTCAATTATTGTTTTGCAGCACTGTTTTTGCTGAGCTTCTTTTTGTAAGCATTGAGCAGAACGGAACATCCGATATTGAGAATAACTGAGCCGAGCAAAAGAGATAACATATGACTCGGAAGCTTTGTAACAACTTCATCCGTCTTTACAAAAGAAACAATAAAATAAATGAAGCCTACATTATTGAAGACCATCGGAAGATAGGGATTAGCAAGAATTAGAACGGCAACACAAGCAAGTAGAGACATTGTTACGGCTACGGTATGATCAAGCCCGAAGCCTGCCAGGACCTTACTGTTTACAATTACACCGGCAGCAAGCAGTAACCCTACATTACCGCCTACGAGGGTGTACCAGAATCGCTCTTTATATGTAAGCTCTTCTTGCATAAAGAACAATGTTATCGATGCAAAAAATGCCCAGTTAACAATCTGTATATCCCAATCGTGCCATATGCCGTGCAAAAGCTGATAAGCGATATTCCATATTGCTATCCATATGAACACGATAAATAGACCTCCTATTTTACCTTTTTTAGGATGATGTATAAGTTGTATTTTCTCTTTTGGTGTTTTCATTTCTAGTACTCCTTAATTCAAAAATCCACTAACATCATCTATTATATTTTCAAGATTGTTCATACAACGCCATATATATGAACAAATTGTAAACTTGCAACACTGTGTTGCAATGATAACTCTATGTATGTTTCTAATGATACACTTATAAGAAATCCGAGCTATAACAAGACTTTTTTCGGTTTATGTTTAAAACTATACAACAAGATAATTTCTGTTGCCAATAGCATTATTTTCCATTATTTGTATTATTTTTTGAAAGTGTTTTTATGTTGACAAAGAACTCCACCCTCATACCAAGGGTGGAGATATCTTCTACTTACATTTCTTATCAAACGCAGGGTTAAAGGCATAGAAATTTTTGCAGTTCATCTTGTCGGTTGCAATTCTCAAGCCCTCACCGAATCTCTGATAGTGTACAACCTCTCTTGCACGAAGGAACTTGATAACATCGCACACATCGGGATCATCAACAAGACGGAGGATGTTGTCGTAGGTTGTTCTTGCCTTCTGCTCTGCCGCCATATTTTCGTGAAGATCTGTGATTACGTCGCCCTTACTCTGCAGATATGCCGCAGTAAAGGGTACACCTGCCGCACTTGCAGGGTAAACGCCTGTGGTATGGTCTACAAAGTAAGCGTCAAAGCCGTTCTTCTTTATATCCTCACAGGAAAGGTTTCTCGTCAGCTGATAAACGAGGGTGCCTATCATCTCGAGGTGCCCGAGCTCTTCCACACCGATGTCAGTGAGTAAGCCCTGTAATTCGCCCCAGGGCATAGCAAAACGCTGACTCAGATAACGCAGAGATGCACCGAGTTCACCGTCGGGTCCGCCATACTGGCTGATTATGATTTTCGCATAAAGGGGATTCGGCTTTTTAATATTGATAGGATACTGTAAAATTTTTTCATAACAGAACATCAGCAATCACTCCCACTGTTTACCCAAGGAAAGGGACTTTTGAGCCATTTGGCTCCGTAACCGTCCATAGCAGATATGGGACCGTATTTACATTCGTACTCTCTCAGAAGCTCACGGTACTTTTCCATATATTTATTCAGAAGCTCTGCCGCCTGAGTATCGCCACAGTGTGTATCAAGATAAAGATGAAGCTCCCACATAGCAAACCGCACGGACATAAGCCTGTGCTTAAGACTGTTTTTCATATTTGTCATCTCATACACCCCGCAAAAGGAAGATCAAGACAAGGAAAAAGAGTTCCCTCGCAAAGCCCCTTTTCAGCAGTATAAACCTCTGACCACTGCTGAAAAGGCACATAGGCCATAGCAAGAACCGGGGTGCGTGGTAAAACGGATCTGTCAAAGCATTTTATGTCACCGCAGGACATATCATTTCTCATGCAGGAATCGTATCCGCAGTCGTTATATTCCATTTTTCTCACTCCAAATCATTATTTACAGCAATCGGCTGTCAGTATCATACTATTCGAAAAACAGAATAATGGTTACATTACTAAAAAGAATAAATCCCACAATGCTTTCGCATTGCGGGACTGTTATGAGTTTTAATGGAGAAAGACTCAGTCTTCCTTACCTACAAGCCAGTTGATAGATACACCGAGTACATCAGCGATAGCAACAAGTTCATAGTCACATACGCCTCTGATCTGTCCTTCAAGCTTAGAAAGGCCTGAAGCTGTGAGCTCAACGCCTCTGATCTGAAGCTGTGTGAGAAGGTCTACCTGCTTGATGCCAAGTTCCTTTCTCTTAGCTTCAATTCTCGCTCCGACGATATTTTTTTCACCGAGAGCCTGTTTTCTGATTCTCATTTCATTCACACCTTATTTTATAATTGTTAAAATCTCTTAAAACTCCATTAATATGATAACACAGTGAAAATTTTATGTCAAGGTCGATTTGTCTATTATTGATACAAATATAATGTCAAATAATAATTATCTTAGGTATATTTGATGTATTTTTTTCCAAAAAGCTCTTTTATTCCTCATTTTTTGTGCTATAATACTACTTACAGTTAGAAAACCGAGGAGTTGTTTAAAAATGAGTAATACCCTTGAATCCAGAAATCTTACCATGCTTATGGATTTTTACGAGCTTACTATGGCAAACGGCTATTTCACCAACGGTATGAAAGACAAAATAGTATATTTTGATATGTTTTTCCGTAAAGTTCCTGACAACGGCGGGTTCGCTATTATGGCAGGTATCAGACAGCTTACGGACTATCTCCGAAACCTGAAATTCACACAGAAGGATATCGAGCTTTTTATAAGAAAAGGATTCAATGAGGATTTCATTAACTATCTTAAAGACTTCAAATTCACCTGTGACGTATGGGCTATTCCCGAGGGTACACCTATTTTCCCCGGCGAGCCTATCGTAAAGGTGCGCGGTCCTGTCATCGAAGCACAGCTTATCGAAACTATGCTTCTTCTGACCATTAACCATCAGAGCCTTATTGCCACCAAAGCAAACAGACTTAAAAGAGCCGCAGGAAACAGAACGATTATGGAATTCGGTTCGCGCCGTGCTCAGGGCTACGACGGTGCTATCTACGGTGCAAGAGCTGCTTACATCGGCGGATGTGACGCTACTGCCTGTGCTATCGACGAAAGAGATTACGGTGTTCCCGCAGTAGGCACCATGGCTCACTCCTGGATTCAGCTTTTCGGTGATGAGTTGGAGGCTTTCTGTGCCTATGCACGGCAGTATCCCGATAACTGTACCTTGCTCGTAGACACATATAACGTTCTCAAATCCGGCATTCCCAATGCTATTGAAGCCTTCAGAAGAGAGGTTCTTCCCCGCGGCTTCAGACCCAAGGGCATCAGAATCGACAGCGGTGACATCACTTATCTCTCCCGTAAGGCAAGACAAATGCTCGACGAAGCAGGCTTCCCCGACTGCAAAATAGTGGCAAGTAACTCTCTTGACGAAATTATCATCCGTGATATGCTCATTCAGGGAGCTCAGATCGACTCCTTCGGTGTAGGTGAAAGACTTATCACTGCCGCATCCAACCCTGTTTTCGGCGGTGTTTATAAAATCGTAGCCGTAGAAGAGAACGGTGTACCTGTTCCCCGTATCAAGCTCAGTGAGAACGTCCAGAAAATCACTACCCCTTGTGCCAAAGAGGTTTACCGACTTTTCGATAAAGATACCTCAAAGGCTATCGCCGATGTCATTACCTTACAGGGTGAAACCATCGACGAAAGTCAGCCCTATGAGCTTTTCGACCCCAACTATACCTGGAAAAGAAAGACCGTTACCAACTTCATCGCAAAGCCTCTCCTTGTAAAAATCTTTGACAAAGGCGAGTGCTGCTACAATAATCCCGATATAAAGAATATAAAGGAATACTGCAACGAACAGGTTGACACCCTCTGGGACGAGGTAAAGCGTTTCGAGAACCCGCACACTTACTATGTGGACCTTTCACAGAAGCTCTGGGAGGAAAAGAAAAATCTTCTCGACGAATACGCTAAGAAAGGCAACGGCTGAAAGTGAGAGTTCTGGAATATATCATACCCGAAGAATTTGACGGAAAAACCGTAGAAAGCTTTCTCCGCGGACACATAAAAATGTCTCTGGCTCTTTTCAGATCTCAGAAAAGAGTTCCCGACGGCATCACCCTAAACGGTGTACATACCCGTTCGATAGATAAAATCCACACGAACGACATCCTCAGAGTAAATTTACCTGACGACGAAAAAGCATCTATTCCGAGCGACTATCCGCTCGACATAATTTACGAGGATGAAGATATTCTGGTAATCAATAAGCCTGCAGAGCTTCCCATGCACGAAAGCCACAACCATCAGGGAGATACTCTTGCAAATGCTGTGGCAGGTTATCTTGTCAGAAAAGGAAAGCCCGCCGTCTTCCGTGCTGTAGGCAGACTGGACAAAGGCACCTCAGGTGCTGTTCTGTGTGCTCTTAACACCTTTGCCGCATCGAAGCTTTCAGGTAAAATAGAGAAGGAATACCTGGCTGTTCCTACCGGTAAATATACACAGAACGGAACTGTCGACAAGCCCATTTACCGACCTGATCCCATCAAAACCTACCGTACTGCTGACGACAGAGGTGACAGAGCTGTAACTCATTTTTTCCCTCTGGAATGGGGTGATGATTACTCACTTCTTCTCATCAGACTGGAAACAGGCAGAACACATCAGATAAGAGTACATTCCGCCTATATGGGAACTCCCCTTTACGGTGATACGATGTACGGTACGGCAGATAAAGATATCAAAAGACAGGCACTGCACTGCAAAAGCCTCACATTTATTCATCCCGTAACGAATGAAAAAATGACCTTTGAAGCACCTATGCCCGAGGATGTGGAAAGGCTTTTAGAAAGGCTTAGAAAAAAGTAAATACATAGGAGCTGTGAAAATCAGCTCCTTTTAATATACCTTAAGCAGGGAGTGAGGTGCGGGGGCAAGCGACCGTAAACGGTCAATCACGGCACTTTGAGAGTGCCGTGATTCCCTGTATACAGGGGCTTGCCCCCCTCTTACTGCAAATCAAACATAAAAAGCAAAGAACTTGCTGCCGATAATACAAATTAAAAGCTACGAAACACTTGAAACTTTCTTTTCTTTTTGTTAAAATTATATTGAATAAATTTGTTTTACAGGGAAGTGAAAAATATGAAAGCTATAACAGGCGGTAAAATTATTCTCAAAGACAGAATAGCCGAAAACTGCGCGCTTCTTTTCACAGACAAAATTGAAGGTATAATCGAGGAAAACCTTCTTCCTGCCAATGCCGAAATAATCGATGCCAAGGGCGGATATGTTGCTCCGGGGCTCATCGATTTACATATTCACGGCTATCTGGGTAAGGATGTCTGCGACGGTGAAGAAGAAAGCATCCGCACCATTTCAAAGGGATTACTTGCAAACGGAGTTACCGGTTATCTTCCGACTACTATGACAGAGGATATGTCAGTTATCCGTAAGGCTCTTGAAACCTGCCGTGCACTTAAGGAAGAGAGTAAAAACTGGGAAGGAAGTACAATTTTAGGCTGTCATGCAGAAGGACCCTTTATAAGCGAAAGCAAAAAAGGCGCGCAGGATCCTAAATATATCCTCAAGCCTGATGCTGCCTTCGTAAAAGAATATGCAGATATAATCAAAACCATAACCCTTGCCCCTGAGGAGGACACAGAGGATTTTGCTGCTATCCGTGAAATATGCCGCGACACTGATGTGGTCATTTCTATGGGTCACACCTCAGCTGACTACGAAACTGCTGTGGCAGGCGTAAACGCAGGTGTAAAGCACGCTACTCATCTTTTCAATGCTATGACTCCTCTGCAGCACCGTGCTCCCGGCGTGGTAGGTGCTGCGCTCAATTCAGATGTAAGTGCTGAGGTTATCGTAGACACCTTCCATGTAGATTCTTCCTTCTATAATATGCTCTGGAAGCTCAAGGGCAGAAAGCTCTGTTTTATCACCGACTGTCTTCCCGCAGGCGGACTCCCCGAGGGCGAATATACCCTCGGTGGTCAGAAGATTATATATAAAGGTATCGTCTGCCGACTCGAGGACGGAACAGTAGCAGGAAGTGTCTTACATCTTAACAGAGGTGTATGGAATGTTTATACCAATTCTGACATTCCTCTTTACGAATGTGTAAACTGTGCATCCCTCAACCCCGCTACCGTTATCGGTATGGATAAAACAAAAGGCTCACTTGATACAGGTAAGGATGCAGATATCATAATCACAGATGCTGATTTTGAAGTAAAGAAAACTATTATTGCAGGAGAGATAAAATATGAAGCTTAAAGTAAACGCAAAACTCGACCCCAAATTCCAGCCTCTTTCACTGGTTATCCGTGAAATGCGTGAGGCAACAAAAGAAAACGGACAGGATTTAATCATCGCTGTCGAAAGAAACAAGGGCTATACTACCACCTACAAAACCCGCATTTTTCCCGACGGTACAGGTCACGATGAAGAAAACTTCCGCTTCGCGGAAAGACTCGTCAAATCTCTTTTATGGGTTATCGGCGGCTATAAGGTTATCATCGCAGGCAGTGAAGCTGTAGGCGCAAAAATCAAAGAAGCCTTTACCTATGACGGTCTGCGTGACTTCGACGTCAGATTTATGGAGAATGTATATGAAGCCAAATTTGAGGTTATTACCTGTGCTCTCGAGGACGCTCCCGAGGATAAATCTGCCGCCGCTCCTCTCGGCAGACATCTTGACGGCTGCCGTATCGGTTTCGACGCAGGCGGAAGTGACAGAAAGGTAAGTGCAGTTATCGACGGTGAAAGCGTATATTCCGAAGAGGTTGTATGGTTCCCGAAAATCAATTCCGATCCCGACTATCATTATCAGGGCATCTTAGAGGCCATGAAAACTGCCGCTTCAAAAATGCCGAGGGTTGATGCTATCGGTATTTCTTCAGCAGGCGTATATATCGACAACCGCATTATGAATGCTTCTCTTTTCCTTAAGGTAAGTAAAGAAGACTTTGAAAAAAAGGTCAAAAATATGTATCTTGACGTGGCTAAGGAGATCGGTGAAAACATTCCTGTTGAGGTCGCAAACGACGGTGACGTTACCGCTCTGGCAGGTGCTATGAATCTTAATGACAATTCCGTTTTAGGCATTGCTATGGGTACAAGCGAAGCAGGCGGCTATGTGGATCCTCAGGGCAATATCACAGGATGGCTGAACGAGCTTGCATTCGTTCCCGTTGACTTCTGCGAAGAAGCTATGGTAGACGAATGGTCAGGAGACTACGGTTGCGGTGTCAAATACTTCTCACAGGACGGTGTCATCAAGGTTGCTCCCTGGGCAGGCATTGACCTGGACGAAAGCCTTTCTCCTGCAGAAAAGCTTAAGGTCGTTCAGGGTCTTATGGAAAAGGGTGATGAAAGAGCCGCTGACATTTATGAAACCATCGGTGCTTATTTCGGTTATGCCATCGCTTATTATGCTGAATTCTACGACATAAAGCACATTCTTATTATGGGTAGAGTTACCTCCGGTCAGGGCGGTCAGATTCTTCTTAATAAAGCACAGGAGGTTCTCGACGTAGAATTCCCCGAGCTTGCAAAGAAAATTCAGCTTCACATTCCCGACGAAAAATCCCGTCGTGTAGGTCAGTCAGTTGCCGCGGCTTCTCTTCCCGAAATCAGATAATCATATAAAAGCTAATCCCTTGTATACCTTTTTGGTGTACAAGGGATCTTTATTATTTTTTGTATTTTTCCGCCTGCAGATTAAACATATAAGCGTATGTTCCGTTCAGCTTCATAAGCTCATCGTGGCTTCCGCTTTCGATAATTCTGCCCTTTTCCATAACATAAATTCTGTCAGCGCCCACAGTAGTAGAAAGTCTGTGCGAAATAAAAATAACCGTCTTATTCTTCGCTGCTTCAATCATTGCCTGATTAAGATTATACTCTGCTATGGGGTCCAGATTAGCGGAAGGCTCATCGAGAATTACGTAAGGACAGTCTTTATAAAAAGCTCGTGCTATAGCCACCTTCTGAGATTCACCGCCCGAGAGCATCTTTCCGTCGCTTTCGAATTCACGCAGAAGCTCTGTATCGGTACCCTTGTCAAGCTTTTTACTGAAACCGCTGTGTCTGAGTGCCTCTTTTACTCTCTCTTTATCATAACTGTCACTGAGAGCCACATTTTCACCTGCTTTACAGGCAAAGAGCTGGAAATCCTGGAAAACTGCCGCGAAACGGTCACGGTGTGAATCCACGGTAACATCCCTTATATCCTCACCGCCTATATTTATCTGACCGTCAGTTACATCATAAAGACGCAGCAGAAGATTAGTAAGGGTAGTTTTTCCTGCACCGTTGTAGCCGACAAGTGCTATTTTTTCATAGGGCTTTACAGTAAGATTTATGTCCTTAAGTGTAGGCTCACTGTTTCCGGGATAAGTAAAGCTCAGATTTTTTATCTCTATTTCCTCGGGTTCTTTACGGGAAGCTATTTTTTCGCCGTCTTTTATCTTCGGCTCATATTTTAAAAATTCACGGTATTTCTCTATCATCTTACCTCTTTCAGAGAAAATAGCCACAGCCCACACCGTAAGGAAGTTTATAGAAACAGCTATCGAATATGCTCCGTTGAAGGCGGCTACGAAATCACCCGCTGAAAGAGTTTCCTTTACGAGTACACAGTAGCCGAGATAAAGAGGAAGAATAAACATAAAGCCGAGAATCTGTATACCTGCATCCTGTACGAAGGAAACGGCAGAAATCTTTTTCCAGTATCTTCTCTGATTATCGATAACATCATCCGCCGCATCGTTGTAGCGGTCGATAAGAATGGGGTGAATGTTATTCATTCTTACCTCCTTGGCATAGTCCTGAAGGTAGAAAATACGCTGGAAATAATCGCTTCTGCGATGGTATTCCGTATTATCCTTCCTTCGTGCCATCTGAAGATCTCCCCTCTTTCTGCTTAAAGGAAGAAAAACTCCGATAATTCCGAGTATAATCAGCAGACACACAGGGTCGATGGTGATAAGCACACCGCCTATGGTGAGGAACGAAACAAGATTACCCACATAGTTTCTTACCAGACCCAAAAGATTTGTAATATTATCCGATGAGGATTCAATGGTAAGAATAAAGCTGTTATAAAATTCCGGGTCATCGTAATTCGAAAGGTCCACGGACTTTGCTTTTTCGTAGAGAGTTTTATTAAGACCGTAATAAACCTTTTCGCGTGCCGCATTCCAGTAAAATTCCTGAAACAGCCAGGTGAAAATCTTGCTTCCCACCAGAATTACGGCTATCAACCCTACAGCAGTGAATATTCTTTCGAGTCTTACACCTTCGGTCACTACATCGATAATATACTTAAGACCGACCACGCTGATAAGACGTGTAGGCAGAGTGGTAAGAATACCGATAAGAAAGTCTCCCATAACAAGCACGGGCGAAATTTTAAAAAGCAAGCTGACAAAAAAGAAGATATTCGAAAATGTGGAATGAGCAGTTTCTCTTTTTTTATTATCAGTCATTTTCATCCGCCTCCTTTGCACCGATGTAGCTGGAAGCCTGCAGAGTGAACATTTCCCTGTATTTGCCGTCGCTGTTCATAAGCTCTTCGTGAGTACCCTGCTCGAGGATTTTACCTTCACCGATAACGATGATTCTGTCAGAAAGAACCGCAGAGGACAGACGGTGAGAAATATACATAACAGCCTTGTTCTCTGTAGCCTTTATCAGCTCCTCATACATTTTATATTCTGCTATGGGGTCTAAAGCAGAGGACGGCTCATCGAGCACTGCGAACTGAAAATCTTTAGCAAAAAGGCGCGCAGCGGATACCTTCTGATTTTCACCACCTGAAAGTCCTACACCGTCCTTGCGGAACTCTTTTGTAATTACCGTGTCACCGCCCTGCGGAAGACGCGATATCTTTTCCCATATTCCGCTCTGTATGAGAGCCTCTTTTGCTTTTTCCTTATCGCTTTCGTCACATTCGTGACCTATGACATTTTCGAAAACAGAAAGAGCGAAATTTTTGTAATCCTGGAAAACCGCACCAAAGCTGTTACGGTAAGAGTCAAGCTTGTATTCTTTGATATTGACTCCGTTATAAAGAATCTCTCCCTCAGCAGGATCGTAAAAACGAAGAAGCAGTTTGACAAGAGTGGATTTACCGGCACCGTTTACACCGACGAGTGCGAGAGTTTCCCCTTTGCTTATTTTAAATGAAACATTTTCCAGAGAGTTTCTTTCTGCAGACGGATAACGGAAGGTTACGTTTCTGAATTCGAGACTTTCGAACTCCCCTACCTCTCTTTCGCCCGAAATGATTTTAGGCTCATATTCGAAAAATTCACGGAGATTCTGAAAATACAGCGCCATCTGCACCAGCCCGTCAAAATTTCTTGCCACAGAGAGAGTGCCCTCTTTTACGGAGTTAATGGCTGAAAGAACGACAGAAAAGCCCGAAACCGTGAGAGTGCTACCGAAAACGAACTGATATGCCGCATAAGCATAGGTACCGATAATAGGAATAAATTCGCTGAAAACCGAGCTGACAGTAGAATAAAGAAACAGCTTCAGTCCGTATTTTTTCAGTATAATAACATTAGCATCGATAGCAGCCTTAAATCTGTACATAAGCACAGCAAATATATTCGAGGTTCTCATATCCTTAGAGAAATCCTTCAGAAATACAGTTCTCTGTATGTATGCCTTGATTCGGTTATTTTTCGTCATCTCGATGTCCCGTTTATAAACGAGCTTACTTTTCATCGTCTCCACAAAAAAGACCAATACTACAGGGATAAGGAAAAGAAGATAAACGGGATCTATCGCCGTAACGGTACCGATAACCATACAGAGAGTAATTATACTTCCTATAATAGACGATACAGAACCGCAGACCTGATCGAAATAGCTCCACGCTAAAACATTAGTAGCTCTCTGATATTTGTCGTAAAAGTCAGGATTTTCGTAGCAGTCTACATCCAGAGTGAGTGCCTTTTCGAAAATCTGATTATTGAGCACCTTGAGCACATATTTATTCGATGCACTTACTATATAGCTTGAAAGCCACTGAGTACCGTTCACTAAAAGGCATACACCTAAAAAGGCCAGCAAAGTCAGAAAATATTCTCTGAAATCACCGTCTCCGTCGAAAATTCCTAAAAGAACCTTAAGGAACAGAATATTCTGAATAAAATTTCCAAAGAGGAAAGCAGTGATACTGTTAAGCATATGACCTATCATAAGTCTTTTATCACATTTCCAGACAAGTCTGACAGCGTAAACGATATTTTTAAAGACAGGTACGCTTCTCGCCTCTTCGAGAGGAATACGTCTCATATTATCACCTCTTTTTTTGAGATAACTTTCAAAAAAGCCTACGGATTATCTCCGAAGGCTGAAAAGTCATTAATGTATTTTTTGAGTGCAACGCATTGAGTACAACGCATTTTTTATGATACCATATTTTGATTTTTTGTCAATATGGATAATAATTTTTAATCAGGCTTTTCTGCCGAATTTTATTCTCGAGCAGATACGCTCCAGACATAATATCATAAAGATAATCTGTACCGGACCCATAACTGCCGCCTGTCCGAGTCGTGACAGCACGGTAGCAGTAAAGGGTGCGCCGTAAAGAGTAGAAATCCAGTAGCTGTTCATCAGCACCGTACACAGAAGCTGTGACAAAACCACCGAAAGAATAATTCGGACATTGCTTGTTTTCTTGCCTAAAAACAAACCGAAAATAAGACCGCTGACAGCTGCCGTAAGAGTAAATCCCGGAAAGTAAGCACCTGTGGTAGGGAAAGCTACGGCACCGATGAAATCACCGAGTCCGTAAACCGTTACCGCACCCATAACTCCGAATCTTCTGGCTGCGATAACCACAGGAATAAAGGAGAAGGATATACGCAAGCTTTCGCTTAAGGGAATGACCAGTATTCTCGCGATTACTATCTGCATAGCAGTCAGAAGGGCAAGACAAACAAGGTTGAAGATTTTTTCTTCGTTTTTTCTTTTTGACATAAAAAACACTTCCTTTGTTTTGCCCGCAAATGAATAAACAAAGAAAGTATATCTTGATTTTTCACAGCGGGATGCGGCTTAAATATCGCAGAAAAATCCTTTCGTCCCTGAAGCAACTCCCCGTCTTCAGAGCACTGAACGCACTTAAGCCTACTCTGTTATTTTATGCCTTAAATTATACCACTATTAAACTGTAATGTCAAGCAAAAAATAAAAACCGCCGTAAAAATACTGCGGTTTAATATGTTTACTTAAAAGGAAAAAGCTTTCTGAATTTTTTCTGCCACACACTGAGATAGACAGTAATTATTCTCGTGGTCGCTATGTCGAAAAACATAAATGCAATATTACCCAGACCAAGCATTATCGGAAGCATATACCGTGCTAAGAATCCTGTTTCGCCTTCTATGCCCATAAGCTCATCAAAGGGCATACCCAGTACCTTTATCAGCACAGCATAGGACGCTATCATTGCCACATTAAAGACAGCAAACTTAAGTATATATTCAGGTACTTTGGGAAGCTTGCTTTCGAGAATAGCTTTAAGTATGGGGTAGTAGCCGAAAAATGCCGCATACAGCACAGCAGCTTCCTTATTCGGCACGAGCATAAGAGAAAGTACGCTCACCGCCACATAAATACCGAATGCCCACTTTTTATCCAACTCTACCACACTGAACATTATCAGCATTCCGGCGAAAGCGGGAAGAGCATACACAAACACCTCAAGTGCTGTGGGCATCAGCACAACCACAGACAAAGCCGTTATCATTCCGCCTATAGCGGTTTTTCCACTCTGACTCATCCTGTCACCTCAGCAGCAGGGAATAAGATCTCCGCCCATACATTCACAGCAACAGTCAGCGCAGATAAGTCCCTGACAGATATCACATCCGTCACAGTTATCACCTGAGCGATGGCTGTTTCTGTTCTGTGAGGTACGGAAGCCTCCGCTTCTTTGCATATTCATATTTTCGAAAGCGTGGCGGTATTCGGCATTGGAGGGTTCCATCTTGTAAGCCATGGAAAAATAGGTGTATGCCTGATCTGTCCAGCCGCGCTTATAGTTAATCTGTCCCTTAAGGTAATACCACTGAGCATCACGGAAGCTTCTGTCCATTCTTTCGAGTGCTTCCTCAGCCTCCTGAAGACGGTTCATCTGCATAAGCTCCTTAACCTGCTGATAGGTATTATAGCTGTACTGACCTGCGTAGCCGGGACCTGAATATGAGGAGTCGCCTCTGTTACCGGAAATAATGGCATCATAAGCCTCGTTTATCTCCTGCATTTTTTTATTTGCGTTTTCAGCTAAAGGGCTGTCAATGAAACGGTCGGGATGATATTTTTTAGCCAGCTCCCTGTAAGCCGCCTTTACCTGCTCCTGTGTGGCGCTTCTGGGCACGCCGAGCACTTCATAGGGGTCTCTCATTTTTTCACTTTTCCTTTCAGAATTTCATTCATAGTGTTTTCCGTTCCCTCGTAAATTATGTTTTCTACGAGAGGTGTCAGACTTTTATTTTCTATCGCTTCATAAGCCTCGCCCACCATGGCAAGACACATATTAAGGCTCATTTTTATTTCTTCCTTCGTTTTTTCAGAAGGCTTTTCCGAAAGTGAATACTTGTTTACGAAAACATTGAAGGATTTTCTTTTCAGATCCTTTTCTATATCGTCAAGAGCATCACACAGGTAAACGAATTTGCCTGTTCCGTAACCGAAACGGTATATATTTTCATCGCTGAAGCCATAATCCAGGAGCCTGCCTAAAGCGTCTGCCGAATTATGAGCCGCTCTGTCGGGTGAATCAGTGCCACTCTTTTCCGTGAGAATCTGCTCCCTCATAGCCTTTTCTATTATAAGTGCCGCCTCAGCATATAGCTTTTTGGCTTTTTTATATTTAATCAGAGCATAGGGCAGAATCAGATACATCATAAGCCGTCTGAAAAAGGAGCCGTCTGCGATATTATCCTTTATCTTAAAGTAAAACATCATCATCGAAACTGCCGCGGCATACCGAAGCTCTTCGTCACCGTTCTGACAGTAGTTGCATTTTTTGGAAGGATTATAGGGACAATGTCCGCTCTTAAAAGAAGGTATCTTTCCTGCAAAGGACAATCTGCTCAGTGCAAAAAAGGTCAGGTCATAGCTTAAAGTAAGCGCAGACAGCACACCGAAGTTTTTTCGCATACACCTGCACAAAGAGCAATAAATACCGCGATATACCTCATATTCCTTTACTTTCATTTCGGGCTTGTTCACCCGCACATAACCAAACATCTTTTTTCCTCGTAAAATTTCTTTAACTGATATTATACACCAAAAGAAAACTATTGTAAACTATATTATACACTTAACTTTAAATTTAAATAAGGTTGATTATTTTTTCTTTATATACTATAATAGTGTTAACAAAAGACCAAAGTGAGGTAAACATTATGTCAATTATAAAAAAGGAAGCCTACTTCATTTCCTCCACAGGAATCAATAAAATCCGCACCTGCATCTGGCAGAAGGAGGATGCAGAATATAAAGGCGTGTTCCAGATTGCCCACGGTGTCAGTGAGCATATCGACCGTTACGACGAATTCGCACGCTTTTTAGCTGAGGAAGGCTATGTGGTATGCGGAAACGACCATCTCGGTCACGGTAAAAGTGTCGACTCCTTTGAAGACTTCGGCTTTTTCGCAGAGGAAGACGGCGATAACCGTATGATTGATGATATGCATATTCTTTATTCTATTATGCACAAAAGATATCCTGAGCTTCCCTACTATCTTTTCGGTCACAGTATGGGCTCCTTCTGCGCCAGAGTTTATTCCTCTGCTTTCGGCTGTGAGCTTTCAGGTCTGGTTATCTGCGGTACAGGTGATATTCCTCAGGCTATGGCTGTACTCGAAGAGCCCATAAAGCTTCTGTGCAGAAAAATGGGAGCAAAAGCAAACGTACCTGCATCTCTTTTAGATAAGGTAAGCACCATCGGTATCAGCGGTGCCGAAACTCCCAAGGACTGGCTCAGCTGTAATAAAGAAAACGTTATGAACTACATAAACGACCCTCTCTGCGGCAATGATCTGAAGCTTGGCGGTGTAAGAGATATTCTTTCTCTCGCTAACACCTGCAGCAGTGACGACTGGGCATCCTGCCTTCCCATCGATCTTCCCGTGCTTATCATCTCCGGTGCCAAAGATCCCATTGGTCTTAACGGTAAAGGTGTAATCTCTGTCTGTGACAAATTAGAAGAAGCAGGAATCGAGCCCAAGGTTATTCTTTATCCCGGTATGAGACATGAAATTCTCAATGAAGACGAAAGAGAAAAGGTTTATACCGATATCCTCGATTGGCTTAAAGCTTTAAACTGATATTTTTTACCGTCCGGATTTATTTCGGGCGGTTTTTAATAATTTATAATCCTTCTTTTATTGTTTTATTTTCCGTTACGTGATAAAATGTATCTGCAATAAGATAAAAAGGAGAAAACATTATGAAACTTAAAAAGCTTTTATCTCTCGCATTATCCCTTCTTATTCTCACGGGAATCTGCTCTGCCTTTGCCTTCGCAGAGGAAGCGCTTCCTCTCTCAGCCGGTCACGATAAGCTTTGCGAGCAGTTCGTATACGGTCAGGGACCCGAAATCGACGGTAATGCTATCGACTACCGCTATTTTTCACCCGTAAAAGAAAATGACACCTCCAAATATCCTCTCGTTGTATGGCTTCACGGTATGGGAGACGGTGAATATGACGGAAAACAGGTAACCGAACAGGAAATTTCACTCTGGTCCTCTGCCGAATATCAGAGCCGATTTAAGGAATCAGGCGGAGCCTTCATCATAGCACCCCGTTCCCTCGAAGAAAAGGAGCTTTACTGGGATGATTGCCTTATTTATCCGCTTCGTGCGGCTCTCGATGACTTCATCGATAAAAACAGAGAAAGCATCGATGTCAGCAGAATTTATGTAGGTGGTTACTCTATGGGCGGTAAAATGACTCTCAAAATGGCAGTAGCCTATCCCGAGTTTTTCGCTGCCGCATTCCCTATCTGTCCTGCCTGGGTACCCGATGAAGCCGCCACCGCTAAGCTGAAAGATATGCCTGTATGGCTCACCTCAGGTAAGCTCGACCCTCTCGTAGGCTATCACCGTATGGTGCTTCCTACCTGGAGAAACATCCTATCTCAGACCAATGTACCTGAGCTGTGCCGTTTCTCTTCTCAGTCAATAACTGCAAAGCCCAACGGTATCGCTATCGCGAGTGCACATTTTTCCTGGATAGCTGTCAATAACGATATGTTCTCCTCTAAAAACGGGGATTATCCCTTTATGAAAACCGTAGACGGTACAGGCGCAAAGGTCACTCTCACATATCCCGACGGTATGATAAGCTGGATTTCATCCTTTAAAAGCTCCTATGACGGCACACCTGCTACTGACAGCGGTAACGCCGAAGCCACCAATGAAAGCGCACATCTCACCTTCCTCGAAGCATTCAGAGTATGGCTTACTGAGCTTTTCGGAAAAATATTCAAATAAAATTACATAGCACAATTAAAAGCACAGGATAAACATCCTGTGCTTCAGACTGATGACAAAGTTCATTCCCAAAGGAGTGAGCTTTGTTTTTTTCTGT
>CALCHE010000241.1 GCA_937901145.1 uncultured Clostridia bacterium | reverse complement strand
CCTGTCAGCAATAACCAGCTTTTTAAAAAATCCCCACAGTGCAAGCTGTGCACCCTTTGAAACCTGAACGGAGTCAAAGCTGATTCCGCCGTCAGGTATCTGTGCTCTGATTTTATCGTAGCGGTCAATAGGACCCTGTACGACATGGGGGAAATAAGTAAGGAAAAGAGCATAATTGAGAAGATTTTTCTCTGCCTTGTATCTTTTCCAGTAAATGTCGAGAACATAGCTTATCGCCATAAAGGTGTAATAGGAAATACCCAGGGGCAGTATGATACTGAACACCGTGATTTCCGGTTTGCCGTTTTTAAGAAGAATGCTGTTTACATTTGTAAGAATGAAGCCTGTATATTTACATACAACGAGAAGAGCTACCGAAAGGAAAAGTCCGCCGAGAAGCACCCATCTCGCTTTTTTCTTGCCTGAGGCTCTGACTTCCTTTTTCTCTGCAGGTGTCTGACACAGCTTCAGCCTGTCCCCCTCTTTATCATATATCCGTCCCATAATTCTTCCCGCGAAATATGTAGCGAAGAGAGTAACGGAAATAAAGGGAACATACTGAAATCCCGCATAGCAGTAAAAGAAAATATTCGCAATAAGAAGCATATACTTCTGAGCTCTTTTAGGAACAAGATAAAACAGCAGCAGAGCTACTGCCGAAAAAATTATAAAAGAGGCTGATTGATAGCTCACTTTTTATGCCGCCTTTCTTTTACATCATCACATACAAAACGATTAATTTTAACATAAAACACTGTTTATTTCAATAGTAAAACGCCTTTACTGATAAATACAGAAAAATTTCTACATCTGAATATTTTAATCATAAATGTGAAAAGATAGTGAAAACACACAAAAAAGGTGATTTGATTTTATGAAAAAAAACAGCACAGCTGTAAAAATCTACAGAACACTTATCGCTTTTACTCTGATTTTCACTGTTCTTACCTTCGTCTCTTATGTACAGAAAGAAGAAACAGGGGCTGTCTACACCCTTTCTAAAATTGGTTCACGGGGTAATGAAGTAAGACAGATACAGAAAAAACTCAAGGAGCTGGGATATTATAAGGGCAGTGTAGACGGAATTTACGGTACAGGTACACAGAAGGCCGTAAGAAGCTTTCAGAAAAACTGCGGTATAACCGCTGACGGTGTAGCAGGTCCTAAAACGCTGAAATACCTCGGACTTTCCTCTGCTTCATCGGGCTCTTCGGGGCAATATTCGAGTAGTGACATTAATCTTCTGGCAAAGCTAATCGCGGCAGAAGCAAGAGGTGAAAGCTACACGGGACAGGTAGCCGTAGGCGCAGTGGTACTGAACAGAGTTTCCCATTCATCCTTTCCCGACACGGTGGCAGGCGTTATCTATCAGAAGGGAGCTTTTTCCTGTGTCAATGACAGCAACTGGAGCGTAGCACCAAATTCCACCTCCCTTAAGGCCGCCCGTGACTGCATTAACGGCTGGGACCCCAGCGGAGGAGCTATCTACTACTATAACCCCGCCAAAACAAGCAACAGCTTTATGCACTCAAGACCTGTCATTACAACTATAGGAAGGCACGTTTTCTGCAGGTAAGAAAGCACAGTTCAAAATATTATTTCTGCCTTGACACGAAGGCTTCAGTAATGTTATCATAAAGGAAATAAAAAGCAAGGGAGAAAAATTATGAAATTACCTGCATACCCCATAAGCACCATCGACCCTCATTTCAGTATCTGGTCCAGAACAGATAAAATAAATGAGAGCGATACATATCTCTGGTGCGGAATCAAAAAAAGAATCACAGGTACCGTTACCTTCGACGGTGACGTTTACCGTTTTTTAGGTCTCGGTAAAGAGGAAAAAATCGAACAGAAGGAAGTAAAAATCACACCCTTCGTAAGTGAATATCTTTTCGCAAATGAAAAATTCACACTCACCTTCCGTACCTGGTCACCCTTCCTTTTCGACGATTTCCACATTATGGCTACACCTGTTTCCTATCTCGAATGCGATGTGAAGGCTCTCGACGGTAAAGAGCACCGCATCACAGTGGAATTCAAAGGCTACGATGAGCTGTGTCTCGGAAAGAGAAAGAAGCAGATTACCAAATATACAGTAAATATCAAGGGCAGAAAGGCCGTGAAAATGGGTCTTACCAACCAGAAGCCACTCAATGATTCAGGCGACACCTATGCCGCTGACTGGGGTTATGTATGCCTTTGCGGTGAAAAGGTTTCAGCTGCAGCTGACGGTATCTTTGCAAGTGCCGAAAAGACAGCAGATGAAGCTGCCTTCAGCTTCATCCTCGCCTATGACGATGTTTATTCCATAAACTATTTCGGTCAGAAGCTCAAGGGTCTCTGGACAGAGAAATTTACCGATATCGAAGAGGCTATCGCTTTCGCAATCGATAACAGAGATTCTCTTCTCTCCCGCATCCGTGCTCAGGAAGAAACCATCCTTAAGGACAGCGAAAGATTCGGTGAAGCTTATCAGAGCATCCTCTCCGCTGCCGCAAGACAGGTTATGGCAGGTCACAAGCTCGTCAGAAACAATGAGGGTCAGCTTCTTTACCTTTCAAAGGAATGTCACTCAAACGGCTGTATAAATACCGTAGACGTTTCCTATCCCGCTATGCCTATGTATCTCCTCTACTGTCCCGAGCTTATCAAGGCTATGGTGGTAGGTATTTTCCATTTCGCTTCTATGCCCTTATGGAAGCAGGAATTCGCTCCCCACGATATCGGAAGATATCCTCTGGCCTGCGGTCAGGTTTATGCCCTGGCGCTGAATCATCACCTTATCCCCCACAAATACAGCTATAAAATCATTTACAAGCTTCCTCCCAGAGGTCTTTATATGCCTGACTTCCAGATGCCTGTGGAGGAATGCGGTAATATGATTATGCTTTGCTACAACTATTACTATGTAACAAAGGATGCTTCTCTTTTAAAAGAAAACTTTGCACTTTTAGAAAAGTGGGCCGCTTATCTTAAAAAGGCAGGCGTAGTTCTTTCCAGAGAGCTTTGCACCGACGACTTCGCAGGTCACAGCGTCAAAAACGTAAACCTTGCCATCAAGGGTATTATGGGTCTCGCCTGCTTCGGCAGAATCTGCGATGTATTGGGTAAAGATAACCACTACACCGCTCTTTCTAAGGAATATGCAGACAAGCTCGTTTCCGAGTGTGCTACTGCTGAAAGCTATCTCCCCTTCTCCATCGGTAAAAACGACACCTGGAGCCTTAAGTATAATCTCGTATGGGATAAGCTTTTCGGCTTCGGTCTTTTCAGCGAAAAGCTTTATCAGGGCGAAAGCGACAAATATAAGGCCGAGCTTAATGAGTACGGTGTTCCTCTCGACTACAGAAAGGAATTCACAAAAACTGACTGGATGCTCTGGGCCGCCTGTCTTGACAAGGATACAGAGAATGTAAGACTTTTCTCCGAGAGAATCGTCAAATATCTCGCAGACACCAAAGACAGAAACTGCTTCAGTGACTGGATCGAAACAAAGAAGCCCAAGCAGAGCGGATTTGACCACAGAACCGTTCAGGCAGGTCTCTGGATGCCTGTGCTGATGGATAAGTATATGAACGAATAATCTGTAGCTTCGCTGAATGCAGAACGCAAAATGCAGAATGAAGGGTCGTTTCACTCCGCATTATATCCGTATAAGATTATACTGATAATCAGACATATTCCGCCAAACAAAAGAAGCAAAGTCCGTAGGTACGCCAAAGTATTCTGCGGGCTTTTTTTGTTATGACGACAAATGCTTTGACGAGGCGATTGAAATATAATCACTTTGTTTTTACACGGTTACTATTGTAAAAATGTGTGTTTAGTGTTATACTTATTATATATTTGTTAATGGAGGAAGGTTTATGATTTCCGTTGCACTTGCCGCCTATAAGGGCGAAAAATATATAGAAGAGCAGATACGCTCTATTCTCCCTCAGCTTTCCTATAATGATGAAATCATCGTATCCGACGACAGACCCGGCGGAATGACAGAAAAGATAGTAAAAAAAATAGCTGCTGAAGACAGCCGTGTGGTATGGGTAGAGGGTAAAAGCAAGGGCGTGGTTTCGAACTTCGTAAACGCTATCCGCTACTGTAAGGGTGACAAAATCTTTCTCTGTGACCAGGACGATGTGTGGCTTCCCGATAAGGTAAAAAGAGTAATGGAGGCCTTCGATGAGGGATATGATCTCATTCTGCATAATGCCTACATCACCGACGGCGAGCTGAACATCACCGACTACTCCTTTTTCGAAAAAAGAGGCAGTAAAAAAGGTGTTCTCCGTAATATTTTCAAAAACTCCTATATGGGCTGCTGTATGGCCTTCGACCGTAAGCTTCTTAAAAAGATCATGCCTATGCCCCGCAGTATTCCCATGCACGACCAGTGGATAGGTATACTCGCTGAAATTTACGGCAAGGTTAAATTTCTGGATCTGCCTCTGATTTACTACCGTGTACACGGCGGTAATGTCACAGGCGGTAAAACCACCTTCAGACAGAAAATGGAATGGAGAAGATATCTCATTTTCAAGCTCTACAAAAGAGTTATTCTCAAAAGATAAGGAGAGGAAAATATGCGAAATTACACAGTTAGCGGCTGTATCGTTACCTATAACAGTAAAGACAAAATCTCGGCGACCATTACTTCTGTCCTCGAAAATACCAAGGGTGTGGACTTTACTCTTTACATCGTGGACAATGCTTCAACTGACGGCACAGCTGAATTCATAAAAGAAAACTTTCCTCAGGTAGTGGTAGTTGAACCGAAAAGCAACGACGGCTTCGGTGCAGGCCACAATAAAATTTTACCCTTCCTCACCTCAAAATACCACGTGGTAATCAATCCCGACATTCTTTTAAAGGATGACGTTATCACGGAGCTCTGCCGTTATGCCGATGAAGATGAAAATATAGGTCTTCTCTCCCCTGACATCCGTTTCGAGGACGGTACCAAACAGCTTTTAGCAAAGAGAAACCCCACCGTGAGATATTTAGGTGCTCACCGTCTCTACGACAAAGAAAAGCCTGCAGGCAAGCTTATGACTGAATACTGTATGCTGGATATGCCCGAGGACAAGCCTTATCCCATCACCAACGCCACCGGATGTTTTATGTTCTTCCGCACGGAGGTTTTCAGAGAAATCGGCGGCTTCGATGAGAGATTTTTTATGTATCTCGAGGACTGCGACATCGCACGCAGAGTAGCTGACAGATGCAAAGCCCTCCACTATCCCATGGCGACGGTTTACCACCTGTGGGAAAGAGAGAGTAAGCACAGCAAAAAGCTTTTGCTTATTCACGTTCAGTCCATTTTAAAATACTTCCTGAAATGGGGCATTAAGTTCTAAAATGAAAAAGCTTTTATATAATCTCTATGCTTTTCTTTTCAATATCAGCGCTTTACTGTTCCCTGTCAAGAAAAACCGCATAGCCTTTATTTCAATGCACAACGAAAATTTCAAGGATTCTCTCGGCTGTGTTTATGAATATCTTAAGGAAGAAAATAAGTATGATTTCATTCTCATTACCCGTGAGGATTTATCCGT
>CALCHE010000240.1 GCA_937901145.1 uncultured Clostridia bacterium | reverse complement strand
CGCCCTCACGGATTCTCATAGTTCTTCTGATTTCTTTGGGAATTACGACTCTGCCAAGGTCGTCAATTCGGCGTACAATACCTGTTGCTTTCATATATATATATCTTTCTTTCCTCGTTCATATTTGCACGGGCGGACGATATCCGCCCCTACGGCATAATTTTCAATTTGTGCTGTTAGTATTTGTAAACGATGGGGATTTATACTTGAAAACAAATTTATGATATGTTATATTAAAATTGAAATATAAGTAGAGGTCAAAATTATGAAGCATATTCTTTTAAGTACAGACGGACTTGCTTCTCTGTACGAGGTGCCTGATAAAATCGCAGAAAACCTACTCAGATACTGTCTTGATTTTCGTAAATGGGTACACCAGGGTCCAAAAGCTAAACAATTCAGAAAAGAAGGCTACTATCCTGAAGAGGAATTTATTAACTACATTAACACAGTGGTTAACCCTAACTATATTTACAAAGCACGATTTATAAAAACAATAGAAAATTCAGCATGTGAAATTCCGGAAAAATATAAAGACCTCCCCTATTTCAATTTTTAAATATCCGACAATAACTAAAAATCCCAAGGGACAACCCTCGGGATTTTTTTACTTTATTCAAGCACGGCACCATCTGAAACAGGGCCTACGAGCTTTGCATATCTTGCGAGCCAGCCTGTCTTTATGGGGCAGTCGTAAGGTTCGAGCTTCTTTCTTCTCTCCTCGAGAACCTCATCGCTGATTTCCACATTAAGAGTTCTCTTGCTGGTGGAGTAGGTAATAATATCTCCGTTTTCTATCAGAGCGATAGTACCTCCGAGAGCGGCCTCAGGTGACACGTGACCGATTACACCGCCACGGGAAAGACCCGAAAATCTGCCGTCGGTGACGAGTGCGATGTCCTTATCCATACCCATACCGCACATAAGAGCTGTGAGCATCAGCATTTCCTGCATACCGGGACCACCCTTAGGACCTTCATATCTGAGCACTATAACATCACCGGGAACAATATCACCGAAAATAAGACCGTTAAGTGCTTCCTGATGGCTGTTGAACACCTTGGCGGGACCTGAATGCTCGAGCATATTCGGATCTACACCTGCAGTTTTTATAACTGCACCCTTAGGTGCGAGATTACCGTAAAGGACGGCAAGACCGCCTTCCGGAGAATAGGGTTCCTCAAATGGTCGGATTACATTTACATCGAGATTTTCTGCGGAAGCTACATTTTCTGCTATTGTTTTGCCTGTAACAGTTTCCTGTTCGCCCCACAGATATCCTTTTTCTATACCCTGCTTGATTACAGCAGAAACTCCGCCTGCATTTTCCAGATCAATCATCAGATGATCGCCTGAGGGTGAAAGCTTTACAATATGAGGTACCTCTCTGCCGATTCTGTCGAAATCGTCAAGAGTGATTTTTATACCTGCTTCATGTGCAAGAGCAGGAAGGTGAAGAGCTGTATTAGTGGAACAGCCGAGCATCATATCCAGCTTGATAGCGTTATAGAAGGATTCCTTTGTGATAAAATCCGAGGGCTTGAAGTCATATCTGGCAAGCTCTACTGCTCTCATACCGGAACGCTTCGCCATATGGTATCTTTTAGCATAAACGGCAGGTACTGTTCCCGTACCGGGAAGAGCTATACCGAGCATCTCTGCCATACATGCCATCGAATTAGCAGTAAACATACCCTGACAGGAACCGCAGGTAGGGCATACTTCATTTTCATACTGACAGTAAACCTCACTGTCGAGAGTACCGGCAATAACCTGACCTGCACACTCTGCGATATTCTGCACATCAACCCGCTGACCTCTGTGATTACCGGGAAGCATCGGTCCACCTGTTACGACGATGAAGGGAATATCAAGTCTCAGGGCACCCATAATCATACCGGGAATAATCTTGTCACAGGCACACACCAGAACAAGTGCATCACAGATATGAGCTTTTGCCATAGTTTCTACACTGTCTGCGATAAGCTCACGACTGGGAAGAGAGTACTTCATTCCGTCTGTACCCATAATCATACCGTCGCACACACCGATAGTACCGAACTCAACAGGTGTACCTCCACCCATAAGTATACCGTCTTTGACAGCCTGTCCTATTTTATCAAGATTTGAGTGACCAGGAAAAAAATTCGAATAGGAATTACATATACCGATGAAGGGTCTGTAAATCTCTTCATCAGTAAGACCTGCACCCTTCATAAGTGAACGGGCACTGACTTTGGTTTCATCTGATTTAAGCTCATAGCTTCTGAACTCGTCTTCGTCGAGCGGTTATCTTTTTATCATTTTCTTGTCCTCCCTTATATTCTTTTTGTTAAATATAACTGATTTCACGTAACATTTCAACATAATTTTATCTCTTTAATACAATGTTAAAATTCAATTCACGAATTGCTAATATTGTAAATTTAGAATTAAATAAATTCTTGGCACAGAAAAGAATAAAACAAAGAGAGGTATTACATTATGATCGGTTTAGGTAAATGGCAGGGCACAGTAAATATTCAGATTCTCAAATTCAGTGGTGATGTTTTCATCACTATCAGCGACAATGACGGTGCTTATGCAGTAGACATCCAGCTCCCCCAGCAGCTCGAAAAGGTTAAGCTTCGCTTCGATACAATCGAAGAAGTCGGAGACAGCTCACTTAAGGGCAAGGGTAAGCTTCTCACTCCTGCAGGCAGAGAACTTGCTTTCGAGGCAGGCGTTGACTTTGACGGAGACGAAATGGGCGGTTACCTTAAAATCGCAATCGCTAACATCAAAATCAAAAACGGTCACAGAATTGCTTGATAAAATATTATATAAGCAAAATAAACATCCACCCGCCCAGCGGGTGGTTTTTCACATGCGGGCATAGCCCTC
>CALCHE010000239.1 GCA_937901145.1 uncultured Clostridia bacterium | reverse complement strand
TTGCATTGCAATTAAAAGAAAAATATACTATAATCATAGTAACTCATAATATGCAGCAGGCAGTTCGTATTTCTGATAATACAGCGTTCTTCCTTCTTGGTGAATTAGTTGAGATGGGTGAAACTGAGAAGCTATTCTCGCAACCTAAAGATAAACGCACAGAAGACTACATTACAGGAAGGTTTGGATGATATGAGAAGCAGATTTGATGAACAGCTTATACTGCTGAATAAAAAAATGACACAAATGGGTGCACTCTGTGAGGAACTCATTGCTTTTGTTGCAAAAGCTCTTTTGAACGGAGATATTGAAGGCGCAAGGGAAGTAAAGTCACGCGGACAAGAAATTGACCACATGGAAAGAGAAATCGAAGCTATTTGTTTAAGACTTCTGCTTCAGCAACAGCCTGTTGCAAAAGACCTTCGTGTTGTTTCGGCGGCTCTTAAAATGATAACCGATATGGAACGAATCGGAGATCAGGCAGAAGATATTGCGGATATAATTCCTGTTCTTAACGGCAGAACAGGTGCCGAAATTTCCGATTTTAAATCTATGGCAGAAGCTACCTGTAAAATGGTAACCGATAGTATTGACGCTTATGTAAGGCAAGATGTAAAGCTTGCCCGAATAGTTCTTGAGCACGACGATATAGTTGATGATGCTTTCAGAAAAATGAAAGATACTTTAATTAAAATGATTACCGATAACAATGCAGACGGTGAATATGCCGTTGACCTGCTTATGATAGCAAAATACTTTGAACGCATCGGAGACCACGCAACAAATATTGCTGAGTGGGTAGAATTCTCTGTTACGGGCATTCACAAAGGAGGATAAATTATGGTTTGGTGTGTAGATGATGACAGCACAATACGTGAGATTGAGGTTTACACATTAGAGCAAACGGGCTTTACTGCCCGTGGCTTTGCTGACGGTGTTTCTATGCTTGAAGCTCTAAAGGATGAGATTCCCGAGCTTATTATTCTTGATATTATGATGCCTGAGCTTGACGGTATTGAGGTGCTCAAAAAGCTTCGTTCAGAGCCTTTATATAAAGATATTCCTGTTATTATGGCAACAGCAAAGGGTACGGAGATGGACAAAATTGGCGGATTGAATATGGGCGCGGATGATTATCTTGTAAAACCCTTTGGTGTTATGGAAATGGTTGCCCGTGTAAAGGCAGTCCTTCGCCGTTCAGTAAAGACAGTTGAGTCTGACGGTATAACTGTCGGTTCAATCACTCTGAAAGAGAAAGAGCATAAGGTTATTTCTGACGGTGAAAAGGTTGAGCTTACTCATAAAGAATTTGAGATTCTCAAGCTGTTTATGCAGAATCCGAATATGGTATTTTCAAGAGACAAGCTGATGAGTGAAATTTGGGGTATGGATTACATAGGTGAAACCCGTACTGTTGATATGCACATTAAAACTCTTCGCCATAAGCTCGGTAGCGCCGGTGGTCAGATAAAAACAGTAATCGGTGTCGGCTACAGATTGGAGGATGAGGCTGACGAAAGTCGAGCCCATCACGCCTGACAAATAATAATTTTAAATTTTTTCTGGTTTCATCGCTTGTAATACGATAGTATTACTGCACTCTTCAACTTCGCCTCTCTTGAAAATTATTTATTTGGCAGGTCGAAGATTTTCGCTTAGCCGACTTTTTCAAAGGGCGAAGCGTGAAAATCGCAGTAAGGCTGCCGCCTTGCAAGATTGAACGCAAGAAAGGGGGAAAAGACGGCAAGCGAAAACGTAATGGATTCGGCTTCCGTCAGCCTAATATGACAAAAAAGATATTTCGGTCTATTTTTACTGTTGCCTTGGTTGTGCTTCTTGCAAGTATAGGTATTGCAACAAGCTTTCTTTATGACTATTTCAACGACTCTCAGCAAAGCCGGTTAAAGGCAGAGCTTTTGCTTGTTGCAGATACAGTAAATGAGGTCGGTGTTGAATATTTTGATAATTTTGACTCTACGGTATTTCGTTTTACTATTGTTGATTCTGACGGCACCGTGCTTTATGATACACAGGCAAAAGCAGACGAAATGGAAAATCACGCCGGAAGAGAAGAAATTATTGAGGCTTTTGAAACAGGTGAAGGCAGCTCGGCAAGAAATTCCGAAACTCTGACAGAGAAAACATTTTATGAAGCTGTTTTGCTTGAAAACGGCGATGTTCTTCGCATTTCAGTCAGTCAGCTTACATTAGGAGCACTTATTTTAGGAATGATTCCTGCAATTTTTGCAATTATTCTTGTTGCTACCGTTGTTGCTATCGTACTTTCTCTTGCAATGGCAAAACAGGTTACAGAGCCGCTTATGAAGCTCGACCTTGAGCATCCTGCCGACAATGTTGCTTATGAAGAACTTACGCCGATACTCACAAAGCTTCACAAGCAACACAAACAAATCAAAAAACAAATGAACTCTATAAGACGTAAATCTGATGAATTTGAACAGCTCGTTTCATCTATGAATGAAGGTCTTGTTCTGCTTGATGAACACGCTATGGTTCTTAGTATGAATCAGGCTGCAAAGAAAATTTTTGGAGTCAGCAAAGATGTTAAAGGTGACGATTTCCTTTTGTATGACCGCACAACCAGAATGAGTAAAGCTATATGGGAGGCACTTGAAGGTAATCATACTGAATATACTGAGCAGAGAAACGGTTCAGAATATCAGTTAACCATTAATCCGATTGAGTCATCAGGTAAAATCAAAGGTGCAATTATCCTTATTTTTGATATTACCGACCGAGCTTTTGCAGAGCGTAACCGTCAGGAATTCACAGCAAATGTCAGCCACGAACTGAAAACTCCGTTACAGTCAATAATCGGTAGTGCTGAACTTCTTGAAACTGGTCTTGTAAAGGATGAAGATAAGGGTAAGTTTATCGGTAACATCCGTAAAGAGGCTTCACGACTTGTAAATCTTATAAA
>CALCHE010000238.1 GCA_937901145.1 uncultured Clostridia bacterium | reverse complement strand
TATTTAACACCATAGGGGGTGTTTTTGTGCTGTCCGTACAATTTGGGGCAGTTCATCTTCAGACAGGTGATTTTTTCATTCATTTTTCAAGTATTAACTTAAGAACCTCATCGGCAGAGTCAGCTATAAAGTCACATCCGCACTTTATAAGCTCATCTTTATCACGGAATCCCCAGGTGACACCGATACATTTAAGTGAAGCATTGTGTGCGGTTTCTACATCCACATTACTGTCGCCTACATAAATGGTATTTTCTTTATCACAAGAAAGCTTTTCCATTACTCTGTAAACATTGAGAGGGGAAGGCTTTCTTTCGCTTTCTTCAGATACACCGAGAGGTATTTCGATGAGAGAGGGGAAATAGTCCTCGCAGAGACCTACAACGGCACTGTGGAGCTTATTTGAAACCACAGATGTGCTTATTCCTTCCTCTTTGAGCTTCTCAAGCAGGAAGACGATACCTTCATAGGGGGCAGTGTTATCCGCCATATGACTGAGATAGTGTTTTCTGAAGGTGTTAAAGCATTTTTCCTGTGTAACAGGATCGGTACTGTCGGGAGTGGAACGCTCCATAAGCTTTATGACACCGTTTCCGATGAAGGCGCGGATTTCATCTCTGCTTCTTTCGGGAAAGGAAAATTCCCTTAAGGCGAAATTTACCGAGTTCATCAGATCGTCGAGAGTGTTAAGGAGTGTTCCGTCCAGATCAAATATTACAGTCTTATACATTATCTTACAGGCTTAGTGTTCCAGATGTCACGTGCATAGTCGTTGATAGCTCTGTCAGCTGCGAAGCGACCTGCACCGGCGATGTTCATAAGAGACATACTGTTCCATTTGTTTCTGTCCTTCCATACCTCGTCGATCTTCTTCTGTTTTGCTCTGTAATCAGCGAAGTCAGCGAGAACCATATAGGGGTCGTGGTGGATGATGGTGTTACCGATTTCGGGGAACTGCTTTCCGCCGATGCCCTGCTGGATAAATTCGATAACTCTTCTGAGCTCTGCATTATTGTTGAAGTAGTTGATGGGAGTATAGCCTGTTCTCTGCATTTCCATAACCTCGGGAGTTTTCATACCGAAGAGGAACATATTCTCATCGCCGACTGCTTCATTGATTTCTACATTAGCACCGTCGAGAGTACCGAGAGTAAGAGCACCGTTAATCATAAGCTTCATATTACCTGTACCGCTTGCTTCTGTACCTGCGAGAGAAATCTGCTCACTGATGTCTGCGGCAGGCATAAGCTTTTCAGCCATGGTAACATTGTAGTTTTCGAGGAATACTACCTTAAGTCTGCCCTTCATATCGGGATCATTATTGATAAGGTCAGCCATAGCACAGATAAGAGAGATAATCTTTTTAGCTACGAAATAGCCGGAAGCTGCCTTGGCACCGAAAATGTAGGTGTGAGGAACATAGTTTCCGTCGGGATTATCCTTGATTTCGAGATATCTGGCGATAATCTGTAAAGCATTAAGATGCTGACGCTTATATTCGTGGAGACGCTTAACCTGTACATCGAAAATAGAGTTGGGATCAAGCTCTGTGCCGGTTGTCTTCTTTACATAATCAGCAAAGGCTTTTTTGTTGCTGAGCTTGATTTTCTCGATTTTAGCGAGAACCTTTTTGTCGTTTTTGAATTTTCTGAGCTTTTCGAGCTCGTCACCGTCGTAGATGAAGCCGTCACCGATAAGCTCTGTGATGTAAGCAGTAAGCTCAGGGTTAGCCTGGCAGAGCCATCTTCTGTGAGCAATACCGTTGGTAACATTTTTGAACTTGTCGGGAGTAATTCTGTAGTAATCGTTGAAAAGAGTATCCTTAAGGATCTGGCTGTGAAGAGCGGAAACACCGTTTACGCTGTGGCATGCAGCCACACAGAGGTTAGCCATTCTGACCGCACCGCCGGAAATGACAGCCATTTCTTCTACCTTGCCTGCATCGTGAGTAGTTTCCCAGATGTGTGCACGGTATCTGTTGTCTATTTCTTTGATAATCTGATAAATACGGGGAAGAAGGCTTCTTACCAGGTCCTCATGCCAGCATTCGAGAGCTTCCTTCATAACTGTGTGGTTAGTGTAGGCAGCTGTCTTTGTTACGATATTCCATGCATTGTCCCAGCCGTAACCGCATTCATCGAGAAGAATACGCATAAGCTCAGGAATAGACATAGTCGGATGAGTGTCATTGATATGGATAGCATTACATTCTGCGAAATTTTCCATAGTTCCGTGGTGACGCAGATGTCTGCTTACAATGTCCTGTACGGAAGCGGAAACGAGGAAATACTGCTGCTTAAGACGTAAGCTCTTGCCCTCTGCATGACCGTCGGAGGGATAAAGGATTTTACTGATAACCTCGGCCATTGCCTGATTTTCCATAGCAAGCATATATTTACCCTGATCGAAATACTGCATATTGAGAGAGGGAGCCTTACTTTTCCACAGACGGAGAATAGAGATAGCCTTACCGTCCTTACCGCTTACATACATATCGTAGGGTACAGCCAGAATATCAGTGGTGTTTCTGTATTCTACGCTGTGATAGTGGTTATCCCAGTTATCGATTACTTCACCGCCGAAGCGAACTGTGAAGGTATCCTTTTCTTTAGGTCTGAGCCATACTTCGCCGCCGGGAAGCCAGAAATCGGGAAGCTCAGTCTGCCAGCCGTCGATGAGCTTCTGTTTGAATATACCGCATTCGTAGAGAATACTGTAACCCATACCGTAGTAGCCCTGAGTTGCGAGACCGTCGAGATAGCAGGCAGCGAGTCTGCCGAGACCGCCGTTACCGAGACCTGCATCGGGTTCGCACTCATAAAGCTTATCGAGCTTTATGCCCACATCCTTGAGAGCGTCCTCGAAGGTTTTGGTAAGGTTAAGATTGTAAAGATTATTTTTAAGTGAACGTCCCATAAGGAATTCCATGCTTAAATAATAAATTTTCTTTGACTTTTCTACATTTTTATCAGCTCTGAAGTCGCGGAGACCGTCATGCATAAGATCTCTTACGATGAGAGCGACTGCTTTGTAGTACTGTTCATCGGTAGCTTCTTCCACAGAAACACCGAAATAATGGGAAAGCTTTCCCGTGATTAATTCTTTTGCTTGTTTCTTTGTAAGTGAATAATTCATACAAAACCTCCAATTGAATATATCAAAAAACCTTATTTTATAAATATTTATAGTTATTTTATACTAAAATGAAAGAAATTTCAATAGTAATGGTAAAAATATAGGGGCAGCATGTAAATATATATCGAAAAAATGCGACTTTATTCTTATTTGTAAAAATAATAGACTTTTATCTGACGTATAAACAAAAATTTATTTTACCTTTACATAAAAGAAAGTTTGTGATATTATATGCGTGTGTGGATTTTTTAGTTTTCACACGGTTTTAAGTTTAAAATTAAGTTACTTACATATATTGTGAAAAAAGAGAAAATCGAATTATGCGGTTATGTATCGCCATTTATGAAAAAATTCAGAGGGTTTAAATATGGATAAAAGCAGATATGTAAAAGAGAAAATTATTCTTTATTTTTTTAAAATATTTATTACACTTACCTTTGTAGGAAGCCTTGCTTACATCTGGCTTGAATTTTATAACAGGTTTATACCCACACCGTTTTACCGTTTGGGTAACTATTTCCTGTTCGTACTTTTTGCGGTGGTATATGTTGCCTTTGTAAAGGTTTACGGTGGATTTATGGTAGGAACCTCCACTGTAGTTGACCTTATTTTTTCCCAGGTTATTGCCATAGGCTTTCTTCAGGGCTTCTGTTATGTGATTTTTTCACTTTTAAGCTATAAGCTCGTTTCTCCCGTGCCTTTTATTCTGATGTTTGTAGGATTTTCCATTTTTGCGGCTTTGTGGTGCTATCTGGCGGACTATGTTTATTTCAGACTTCATAAGCCGAGAAAAACCGTAGTTCTTTTCGGAAATGTTGACTCTTATATTTCTCTCAAGGGTATAAGAACTATGGACAAGCGCTTTAATGTAGTTCGCACCTTCAACTGTGAAAAGACACCTCTTAATGAATTCTTTGAAAGTATAAAAAATGTCAATGCTGTTTTCCTGTGCGGTGTACCGTCCGATTACAGAAACGAGGTAGTCAAGTACTGTATCGCTAACGGAAAGGTCGCTTATATCAAACCTAAAATTTCCGATACGATTATTCGTGGCGGCAGGACAATACAGCTTATGAACGTTCCCGTTTACCGCTGTAAAAGAGCAGACGACTCAAACCTTGTCTACCATCTGGTGAAGAGAGTGGCAGATATCGTACTTTCTCTTATCGCCATTATCATTTCCTCTCCCTTTATGCTTGTTACGGCTATTGCCATCAAGGCTTATGACCGCGGTGATGCTCTCTATAAGCAGACAAGACTTACCAAAAACGGTAAAACCTTCGAAATTTACAAATTCAGAAGTATGATTCAGAATGCCGAGAAGGACGGTGTGGCACGTCTGGCGGGTGATAAAGACGACAGAATTACTCCTGTAGGAAAGGTAATCAGAAAGCTTCGTCTGGACGAGCTGCCTCAGCTGTTTAATATTCTCAAGGGCGATATGTCCTTCGTCGGCCCCAGACCCGAAAGACCGGAAATAGCTGCTCAGTATGAAAAGGATATGCCTGAGTTTGCTCTCAGACTGCAGGTTAAGGCAGGTCTTACCGGCTATGCGCAGGTTTACGGCAAGTACAATACTCCTCCCTATGATAAGGTTCAGATGGATCTTATGTACATCGCGAACCAGTCAATAGCCGAGGACTTCAAGCTTATGCTTATGACATTCAAAATACTTTTTATTCCTTCAAGTACAGAAGGTGTGGATGAAAATCAGAAAACCGCACTCAGAGACAGCGGAGAAGAAATAATCGACGAATAATCAGAGTAGGGGAGCGGTTTTCCGTTCCCCATAATTGATATTTATATGAAAGGTATGAAGCTATGAATTCTTTTAACGGAGCGTATTTCACTCCCGATTATTTTTACAGAAAAGAAAAAGAACGAAAGAGTCTCAGAAAGGCAGGTTCCCTGTGCGGTCTTGGCCTTTTAGGTTATGTGTTTATACAGAATGGCCTTGCCCTTATTATCCAGGCTGTAGGTCTGTGGGATAAATATACCACGGACAGTTTCTTTCAGAGCGGTGCAGATATATTTCTCACCTTTGGCGGAGTTCTTCTGCCTTTTATAGTAATTGACCGTTTACTGAAAAAATACACAGGTTCAGGTGAAGCTCTTGTTTTCAGTCGCAGAGTAAGCTTAGGTAGTCTGCTTTTATCGGTTATTGCAGGCTCGGGCCTTTGTATGGCAGCTAATATAGTTTCTTCTGTCTTTATAGGAATAATGTCCGCCTTCGGTTTTACGCTTACCTCCCCCGATGTGCCTATGCCTGAGGGTTCAGCAGGTTTTTTTATGAGCTTTATAAGGGTAGTGGTTGTGGCTGCTATGGCTGAGGAAATTTCACTGCGCGGATATGTTATGGGGAATCTGAAAAAATACGGCGATACCTTCGCCATCGGTGCTTCGGCAGTTCTCTTTGCCATTATGCACGGTAACCTGGTTCAGGCACCCTTTGCGCTTATGGCAGGTTTTACCATTGGTTTTTTCACTGTCAAGACAGGTACTCTGTGGACAGGTATTCTTATCCACGGCATCAATAATTTTATTTCTCTCATTCTCTCTTATATTATAGAGAGTGCAGGCGAAGAGGCAGGAGCTTTGCTTTCGGCGATAATTATATACGGACTCGGCTTTATCGGCTGTGTATGTGCTTTTATTTTCGTGATGAGAAACAAAGAGAAGAGATTTTCTGACGGAGATACGGTTTTAAATCCCGGAGAAAAAATAAGCAGCTTCTTTTTTAATATACCTATGATAATTGCATTTTTACTTATGCTTTATATCACTTCAAATTACGTTACATTCGGAAGGTAAAAAATGAAAGACAGAGAATATATGGAATTAGCACTTTCTCTTGCGCGGAAAGCAGGGGAAAAGGGAGATGTTCCCGTAGGTGCTGTAATTGTCCGCGGGAATAAAATAATCGGTAAGGGATATAATAAGAGAGAGGAAAAGAAAAATTCTCTTCTTCACGCAGAAATCTGTGCTATAAACGAAGCCTGTGAGGCTCTTTCCTCCTGGAGACTTACGGATGCTGTGATGTATGTTACTCTTGAGCCCTGCCCCATGTGTGCCGGGGCAATTATCAACTCCCGTATAGGAAGAGTGGTTTTCGGTGCATACGATGAAAAGGCAGGATGCTTCGGTTCTCTCGATAACTTTTCGGAAAAAGGCTTTAATCACAGACCCCATATTATAGGTGGTTATATGGAAGATGAATGTGCTGCTGTTTTAAGGGAATTTTTTGCCACAAAAAGGTGAAAAATAAAAATGAAGAAAAAAATAAAAAATTTCAGAAAAAGTATTGACAAATCAAAAGTGTTATGATATATTATTCAAGCGTTGTGAACAGTGGTTTGTAACACGACGAATATGTGGCGGTATAGCTCAGTTGGCTAGAGTACTCGGTTCATACCCGATTGGTCGTAGGTTCGAATCCCACTGCCGCTACCAAATCAACAAACCCTACCTACTCAGGTGGTTTAATAAAAGGGCTTTCGAGCCCCTCATATACGGCCCGGTGGTCAAGCGGTTAAGACACCGCCCTTTCACGGCGGTAACACGAGTTCGATTCTCGTCCGGGTCACCACAAAAAAAGCACTTCGGTTATGAAGTGCTTTTTTATTTTTCACGGAGTGATTATAATGGCAAAACTCAGATTCAACAACGGCAGATTCAGAATACTTCAGTTATCCGATATTCAGGAAATTGCAAAGACAAATCCCGACACAATCAATCTCACCAGAGAAATTATTGCAAAGACTCAGCCTGACCTTATTGTGCTCACAGGCGACCAGATAAAAGGTTACGGTGTTACAATGGCTCAGGGTGACAGCAGAACAAATGCTGCAATAACACTTAACAATATTCTAGAGCCCATAAAGGATTCAGGAATTCCTTTTACAGCTGTTTTCGGAAATCATGACTTTTTCTGTGATGCTGATGCTGATTTCCAATGGAATATATATAAGTTATATGATAATTTTGTAGGAGAAAACTACGATTTTGACTGCATTCCCGTATATGATGAAAATGATAATGCAAAATTCTGTGTTTATTGCTTTGATTCGGGACTTAAATCCAAGGGTAAATATTTCCCCGTCAAAGATGAGCTTGTAAACAAGTATAAAGCAAAAAGAGATTCATTATATAGTGAAAACGGAAAATATATTCCCTCTCTCGCTTTTCAGCATATTCCGCCTGCTGATATTTATGACAGTCTTGAAAAAGTATCAAAAGACACAAAGGGTGCATATCAGGGTGCAAACAGCTTTAAGGAAAACTATTACACACTTCCCTCTTACGCCGTAAATGACCGTTCATTCATGGGTGAAAATGCAGCATCACCTGATGAAAAAGGTACTCAGGTTGAAGCACTTAA
>CALCHE010000237.1 GCA_937901145.1 uncultured Clostridia bacterium | reverse complement strand
AACGGCCGGGGAAAATAGCCTTGATGGGTACACCGTCATTGATAAGTGCATCCTTATATTTTTTGTAAATAGCATTCTGGGCTGCAGATGTATGGCTCTTTAAGAGCTGACCGTTATCAAGATAGTAGGTATCCTGCATATCTCTTGCGGGATGGTGCTTGGGGATATTAAGAGCTTCAAAGCATTCGTAGTCGGAAACGATTTCAGCATAATCCTCTACTGCAAAGCCCATTGATTTGAATATCTGTTCGCACTGACGCTGAACGAGGGTTACGGGATGGTAGGAGCCTTCACCTAAGGTAGCAGGCATAGAGATATCGAAATCGGGAGTAGCTTCGATTTCCTTTATGATTTCCTGTTCCTTTAAAAATGCGGTCTTTTCAGCGAGCTTATCTGTAAGCTCAGCCTTAAGCTCATTTACTTTCTGACCGAAAGTTTTCTTTTCTTCGTTTGAAAGGTCCTTCATACCCTTCATAAGTTCTGTTACGGGTCCTTTTTTGCCAAGATATTTAACTCTTATAGCTTCAAGATCAGCAGAATTTTCTGCTTTTTCAAGCTCGGCAAGAAACTCGTCTCTTACGAGAGAAATTTTACTTTCCATTTTAAACCTCCAAAATATTTTATAAATAAAAAAACGTCTCATTATAAAAATGAGACGAATTAAATCCGCGGTACCACTCAAATTGCAGAGATTATCTCTGCCACTCGGTTTCGCTTTAATGCAGCGACTACATTCTGCTTTTCACAGAAAACTCGTGAGGCGAAATTCGACATCGGGGGCAATAGGATTTTTTCAGCATACAAATCCCTCTCTGAAAAGCCTTGTCCGCAGTCTACTGAAACTCAGTCAAAGTTTTTAAACGATATTGAATTGATTATAACCCAAAAGACAGAATAAGTCAAGAGTTAAATATCATTTATATCATAAGGTGTTCTCTGGTAAACGAAATAATTAAGCCAGTTAGTGAACATCAGTGTGCCGACATTTCTCCAGGTGATAACGGGAGTTTTCGTCGGATCGTCGTCGGGGAAATAGTTATAGGGTATCTTTATGTCAAGACCTTTATCCTTGTCACGGAAATACTCTTTAGCTAAAGTATCAGCATCATACTCAGAATGACCTGTAGCGTAAAAATTACGGCACTCAATATCAGAAACAAGGTGAATACCCGACTGCTCGGAATAGGAAATAATCTGTAAATCCTTGCAAAGGGCAATATCCTCAAATCGGATTTCAGTATGTCTTGACTGAGGAACATTATAAACATCATCGAATCCTCTCATAAGCGGATGATATAAATCCAGAGGCTTATGAGGGAAAACACCGAACATTTTTTCGGGAAGAGTATATTTGGGGATGCCGTGATGATAGTAAAGACCTGCCTGTGCGCCCCAACAGATATGGAAGGTGGAGTAAACATTGGTTTTCGTCCATTCGAAAATCTGACAGAGCTCATCCCAGTAGTCTACCTCTTCGAACTCCATAAGCTCGACAGGTGCTCCCGTGATAATCATACCGTCATACTTTCTGTCCTTGATTTCATCGAAGGTATAATAAAACTTACTCAGGTGGCTCTGTGAGGTGTTCTTTGCCTGATGGGTAGCCATCTGCAGAAATTCCACATCCACCTGTAAGGGAGAGTTACTCAGAAGACGGAGAAGCTGAGTCTCCGTAGTAATTTTCGTGGGCATAAGATTAAGGATAATGATTTTCAGTGCACGTATGTCCTGACTTTTCGCTCTGGACTCCGTCATTACAAATATATTTTCCTGTTCAAGACTTTCTCTTGCAGGAAGTCGGTCATCTATTTTTATAGGCATAGCATTTCTCCTGAATATTTATTGTTTTTTATTATAACTGAAAGAAAAAACAAAAACAAGATTTAAATACAAAAGTTATAAATTTTTCTTTGCAGATTACAAGTTAAAGTACGCCTTTATTTTTTCAAAAGTAAACTGTGTTGCGGGCTTTTTAACTTTTTCCTGAAATACGACAGGTACTTTTTCCGGATAAGGAGCTTCCTTGATGCTTTTGATTTTCACCTCATCCTCAAATGAGGTTGCACCGCAAAGAGGACATTTTCTGCTGCTTTCAGCCAGATCTACATTACATTCTCTGCATCTCATACTCACGCATCCTCCTTTACACAGTTGCTTTCAATTCTGATATCAATACCAAGGGAAGCAAGCACTCTCACGCAGTCTCTTACCCATGAAGTATCTTTTCCGCAGTTTGAAAAGCACAGATTAAAAATATCCTTATTGCTCACGGCAGAGCAGGTACAAATCAGTCCGTATCCGCTAGTATCTCCGTTTATACCTTCGAAGCGCTCTATCCTTTCATTTGCCTTATTGCCAAAATCCGAAACACCAATATTAGTTAAAATGGTGGTAAAGCCTGCATGTGTATCCTTCTGAGATTTTTTTACAACGGGCTGTTTAATGAAGTTAGGAACAAACTTTATTACGGGATTACCGGCAAGAGCACCGAAGCGATTGAGGGTTTTCTGTAGCTGCTCCTTTTCCGTATTCTTTTTAAGCTGTCCGCGTATTGAATCGCATATTTCTTCTATCGTCCAGTCTCTTCTGCCTTCGGGATAAAAGACAAGCTTAGTCTGTACGGCAAAATTACGAACAGTAGCGGAAGGGAAAAATCTTCTGAGATTTACAGGAACAGCAATAACAACAGGCTTTGTTATCGGCTCGGCTGAATTGAGTATTGTTCCCTGTATAAGTGCTGCGGCAACATATTCGGTAACGGTAAACTGATTTTCCTTTACCTTCTTTTTCAGCTGCTCAACAGGCATCATAGCAAAAATAAGCTGTATACCATCCTCACGCATTTCCCCACCAAGGCGGTAAGCATCAAGATTATCATTCTCGGCCTTTTCTCCACCCTTCTGAAAATAATCTGCATAGGAATTTGCCATTCGCTCTGCAGTTACGGGAATGGGAACATATTCACTTTCCGGATTGTCGCAAAGCTCAAAGTATCTGTTCATAAGAGCACAGAAATAATCGTCCATGCCCTTACCGTCGCAAAGATAGTGTGCCGATTCTATGGCAATACGGCGTTTATAAAATATAATTCTGAAATCCGGTCTGCCGTCATTACGGTACGCTATCGGCAAAATCTGCCTTGAATGCTCCTGACGTATTTCAGGCGGAAGCAGAGCCATCTGCTGATAATTCCAGAAAAAGCCTTTTCTTATAAAGCTGTACATATTTGGAAAGGACACAGTTAAATCCTTAACTGCTTTTTCAAGCATTTCACGGTTGACCTCTTCATCCTTCAGAACTGCAGCCACACGGAAGGTTCTGCCCCATTTTCTGCTGCTGAGACTTGAAAACATTATTGAAGCGGTATCGGTTTTCATCCAACGGAATTTTTCCATCTTTTAATATTCCTCCCCCTTTTCGGCAATATTTTTTTAATTATAGCATTATAGCTGATATATGTCAACAAATGTCGGGCATCCGGAAGTTTTACCATTGAAAGACAAAAAAATGCCTCCCCTTTTCAGGAGAGGCAAAAACTGTCAGACTGACGGATAATTATTTTCAGCAATCACAGGGGAACATTATCTCTGTACCGAGGAATTTTGCGAGCATTTTGAAAATTCTCATAATAATTTCAAGTAAAGGTGTTTTATGACAGAGGCATTCGCATTTGATGTTGTTTCCTGTATCCTCTGCGTTTTCACCGCCGAGAATTACATAGTAGCTGAAATGATCTGTTTCAAATACTGCGCTGTTGCCTTCTCTTACAGCCTTCATATCAGTATAAGTGCCGTCACCGTTTACACGAAGAACAGTAAAATATGTAACCTCTTCATCAAGAGGAAGTCTCACCTTTACCATTCCTTCAGGCTGAACCTTGTTTCCGTTTTCATCGAGAAGATTAATATCGTAAAGAGCGATGATATTACCCTCGAGAAGGCCTCTGATGTAGATGTATTCGGTAGCTTCGGGGTTTTCGATGAGTTTAACCTCGTATCTGCCCTCACCGCTTACTGTAATATCTGCGTCGCCCTCATCCTCGAGAAACTTACCGCACTTCGAGCACACCTTATATTTTTTACCTTCTTCGCCTGTTACCCATTCACCGTAAGTATGTTCACAAACTTTACTTACATATTTTATACCGTTTTCTATAGCGTAGGCTTCGGCAGAAGAGCCTTCGTTACAATAGATGGTTAAACACTCAGAAACATATGTATTAGGAACGATTCTGTTATATCCTTCCTCTGTAGTTATTTCTTCAGCACCGTACTTATCAGGAAGCATATCATATGCTTCATTATACTGCTTATTAAATTCACATTCATCTATTATTTCAAAATTTGAACTGAACTCTAATTTATAAACAGGTATCATAAGTTCAAGATACTTTTCCACGTCTACATTTATAAACTTCTCACTAATAAAGCCGAAACCTGTGCCGTCAAGCTTAAGACTGTCCGATGGAACATTTAATGTTTCAAGGAAAAAGCAATCTGTAAACGCACCTTCTCCTATAGCCTTAATGCCGGAAGGAAGCTCCAGATTTTTAATTTTTGCACAACCATTAAAGGCCTCCGCCTCAATTTCTGTTACTCCTGCAGGAATAACAATGTTTTCCAGAGAAACACATTCGCTAAATGTAGAATCAGAAATCTTTGTTAATTTTTCAGATAATTCTATCTCCTTAAGCGAAACACAAGAGATAAAAGCACCGCTTGATATCTCAGTTACTGAATCAGGCATACTAAAGCTTTCAAGACTGAAACAACCATAAAAAGCCTGTTCACCAATAGTTTCAAGTCCGTAAGACAAGGTAACCTCTTTTAAATTTTCACAGAAACCAAAGCCCATAGCAGCAATTTTTTTAACCGATGAGGGAACTTTTACCTTCTCAACATTATTATTAAAAGCGAAAGCCAAGGGTGCTATTTCAGTTACTGTAGACGGAACAGTAAATTCTTTTTCTTCTGATTGATATTTATAAAGAATTTTCATATCCTTGGAATAAATATTACCGTACTCATCGAGTGTATAATATAAATTATTTTCGCTTATGTTACCCTTCTTAAAAACGAATAAGTTCTTATTGTTAAGGTAATCAAGAACCTCTACATCATCAGGAAGATTCACTTCTGCATTTTTGAAAACATACTCACCGTAACCGAAATCTTTAAAAGATTCAGGAAGTACAACCTCTGTAACATTTGAAACATCTCTTCGAAAATCAGCCAATTCACCGTTAAAACCTGTTATTCCGTTTTTAAACACTATTTTTCTCAGTGTGTCAGCAAGCCTGTGTGTATGATGATGAGTAGTGCTTGTTACCTTTTCGTATGCTCCGTTATTATATTCATACCATACCTGATAGCACTCATCGCACTCATAAACAGATTCGTTACTGATAAGTGATAAAACTACATATAAGTCCACATTTCCGCTACCATTTATCACAAGAGTTCCCGTTTCTACTGAATAGCTGTAGTCGCCTTCGCCGTTAAGCTCACCGGTTCCATAATTATAAGAAACCCATTTACCATTGCAATTTCCTGCATTATCCTTAACAGATGTGGACATCGCTCTCGCTATTTCATTTACATAATAGCTTTGACCGCAAAGTTTACAAACAAATTCACTGCTGTGTTCATATTCACTTTTTTCAAATTCGAAATCGTGTTTTTGGGCTTTAACATAGCTATAACAGGAGCAGTAATCATAGTTGCAATACAAATAATAATTATCTCGGCTCCATTCTTCGTCCGCTAAAATCTCATAGTCACTATGCTCGCAAACGGTATAAATTACTTCTTTGCAGTTGTTGCACACCTCATATTTGCCCTCTTCATTGACAACATAATCATAGCTATTATGATTACATTCGCTGAATCCACAGTCATCACAAATAAATACAGTGCAACCATTCAACCAGTCATTATATCCGTTCGGATGTGCACACTCGCCCTCAGCGGCAAATGCAAAGGTTACGGACAGCATAGCAAGTACGATAACCGCTACTGCAATCCATAAGATTTTTTTCGTTTTTCTCATAATACATATCTCCGTTTCTGCTAAAAAAGCAAATTTAAGGCATAAATTACCTGTGTTCAGTTTAATACATTTATTTACTAAAGTCAATACTGTGTAGTAAATTTATTTATTAAAACCTTTAGTATATATGTTTACTGTTGTAAAATCTCTTTATATTATTTAAGGAGGCTCATATAATGACGGCAATAGAAAAACTCCGAGCCTTGAGAGAGGATAACGACCTTACACAGCAGTATGTCGCTGATTATCTCGGTACATCACAGACAATGTATGCACGATATGAAAGAGGAGCAAACGAAATACCTGTAAGACATCTGAAAAGTCTGTGCCTTCTTTATAACATTTCAGCTGATTTTATTTTAGACACCGTACCTGATAAAAAAAGGGAACCGGGAAAAATAAAAAAAAGACATTAAAAACGCCCTTACGTTTTCATCCGTAAGAGCATTTATTTTTTATCGTTTATTTCGCATTTCTCTTGGCATTAAGCTCGCCGAGAATTCTCTCGTATTCCTTATTATCGATTTCATAATTTTTCATGGGAATTACGGAAAGAAGGCTCGTTACAAAAGCAGGAATGGTAATAAGGAAGAACATACCGAAACGATATGCTTCAAATTCAGGAGCGGTAGCAAACATAAAGTCTGTAGCCGGAGATGCAGCCAGAGCTTCATTACATGCCTTGACAGCATCACCACTGAAGCCTACAGCGGCAAAAACGATACCCTGAATGAAGGAGGAAAGGCCTGCACCGAGTTTGGTGATGAAGGACTGACCTGAGAAGAATACACCGTCAGGGCGATAACCTGTGTGATATTCGTCATAGTCGACACAGTCAGCTATCATAATGGACTGAATAACACCCGATGCACCTGTACCTGCACCTGCCACGAGGAAGAGAACAGCCATCACGGGAAGCCAGCCGGGCTTATAAAGACCTGTGCCGTCGATAAGGTATGCCACGAAGATAAGACCGAAAGGAATGGCACCGATAATACTTGTGCCGTTATACACTGTCTTTTTTTCAAACTTTTCACAAAGTTTAGGAACGATAGCCATAGCACCGAACATACCGATAAACATCGGTCCGCCGAGAGCTGCCATATATGGCATATAATTCTGACCGTCGCCACCGTTATCACCGAAGTAATAGGAAAGCAGTGTCATAGCAACGAGAGAGAGTATCTGTATGGGAGCTTTGATAACGCCTGAAATGAGAATTCTGCGGAAAGGCTTACAACCCCACATAATTTTTACATTGTCAATGAAGCCCTTGTGAGCATCAGAAGGCTGTGCAACTCTTTCTTTGGCAAAAGCGGCACACTGGAAAAGAAGGGAGCCGATAAGAGTAAGAGCACCGCAGACCAGAATAAAGCCCATCTGTAAGCCTTTGGACTGACCCATGCTTTCAGCGAAGGCTGCACCGACACTCTGTGAAACGGGAATAAGTGCGATAAGAACCACACCGCCGCCGACGCCGCCGACTACTCTTGCCAGACCGAGGAGCTTCGCTCTGTCTTTATCGTTTTCTGTCATAAGAGCAGTAATACCCCAGATGGGAATGTCACCTGCTGTGTAGGTCATACCCCAAAGAATATAGGAAACAGCCGCCCAGCCGATAATCAGAGCATTGGCAGATGCTGAATTAGCCGAGGAATACTGTCCGTTAATAAAGGTAAGAATAGTAGTAATGCATACTATGCCCGGAACAAAGAAAAGATAAGGACGGCATTTGCCGTATTTGCTTCTCGTTCTGTCTACTATGGTACCCATCATCGGGTCGTTGATAGCATCCCACACTCGTGCTACACCTGTGATTACACTGATGGCCATAGCGGGAATAAAGATAACACTCTGGAAATAGAAGGTCATACCTGTGGCGATAATATTATAGATAATATTCTGACCCAGAAGACCTGCAAGGTACATATTCCTTTCTTTTTTTGTGTAAGTATTCATTTTTCTTGCCTCCTGTGATTTTCTTTCCTCCTAATTATATCACAGTTTATGATTTTTAGGTTATAGAAAAAAAGAAATGGTTTTTGGATATATTGACGAAGAAAAATGGATAATTTTTACTTGAAAGGAAATAATATGTTTGATATAATAAAGCCACCACACGAAATCTGAATATTTTCTCCCCTATCACAAGAGGTGTGCTTTTTATTTCGGTAAAAATGCAGACTTCTATTTTCGCATTTCTTGTGTGAGGGTAATCAGATTTTGTGTGGTAGCTAAATCGGTTCTGCATTTTTCGTGTGTGCAGATTCCGGTTTGCACACACTTTTTAATTAGGAGGTAATTTCGCTTAGAAAACACGAAAAAGTAAAATAAAGAAAGGATGAACTCAAATGACAAACTTTTTAGCTACACTCATCGCCTTTATCACTATGATAGTTTCTCTCCGGTCGGGAGGTGCTTTAGCAGAAGAGATGAAAAACAAAGGCGACATTACAGGCTTTGCACAGACGGTCACCGTACAAAAGGAGCTCCCCGACCTTCCTGCTGACGAAAACGGCGACTTCACAGTTCTTCAGTTCAGTGACACTCATTTTACTACAGGCATCAGCTTTTCTGATATGCTGACTCTGAACAAAATAGAGAGCCTTACCGAAAAATACGAGCCTGATCTGGTAGTGATTTCGGGAGATATGATAGATGACGGTAACGACGGTGATTTCAATAAAGCCAATGTTCTTCGTACCGTGGCAGAAATTTTCGAAGAAGCAGACCAATACTGGTCCTATGTTCCCGGAAATAATGACGGTATCAACTACGGCACATCCGAGGATGTGGTAGCTTACCTTTCTCAATATGAGCATTGTCTCGTCTCTGATGAACCCGAAATATCAGGTGGCTGTCAGTACAGCATCGACATCACCGATGGCGGAAAAACGACTCATTCTCTTCTTTTCCTCGACACTATGGACTACGATAACGAAGATGAGGATCATATTTACGGCTATGTCCACGAGGATCAGGTAAACTGGTGTAAAGAAGAAATTGTGGAAAAGCAGAAGGAAAACCCGGATATTTATATGAGCGTTTTCCTTCACGAAAACACTCCGAACTTTTTCCGTGCTGCCAGACAAGGCAAAATGTATAAATTCGGATATCCTACCTTAGGCATCAGAATGGAAAAGTATAACATCCCTAAAAACCAGCCACTCGACGATGTTTTCACTGCAAGCGGCTGTGTAGGTCTTCTCTCAATGGGACACAATCACCCTTCAACGGTACAATGCAGTTTCTACGAGGGCGCTTACTATCACGTAACACCTAAGGCATCTCTCGCCGGCACTCTCATTACAATACATACTGACGAGGACAACACCGGGGAAATGTATGATTTCAAAAGCATTTACTGCTGACAAAATATTAAGAGGCTGTTTTCCACAGCCTCTTTTTTCATTGTTCAGTTTGCTTACTCGTCGACTTCTTCCTCTTCCTCATCAAGCTCAAGAATTACTTCCTGATTGGTGAAGAATTTGATTTTATTCAGCGGTGTGCCGAGAATCTTCTCACAGCTTGCAGCGAGAACATTCATCATCTTTGACTCAACTACAGTATTGATCATAGCGAAATCGATAAGTACCTGCATCTGATTTTTAAGGAATTCTGTGTCCTTATCTGCGAAGAAATCTGCATCAACCTCTTCCACTGTAACGCCGGCCAGAGCCATATCCTGATCATAAAGTCTCTTATTTTTTTCGAGACATTTCTGAATAAGAGAAAGCATCTGATCGTCTTTGCCTGATTTGACCGCATTAGTAAGAGAAGTGGACTTCATCTGATACTTAAAGGAAAGCTTGCATGCCTTTACGATGCCGAAGCAAAGCTTTACGAGATCGGGATTGATTTTTTCAGGAATAAAAATTTCTCCGTCTTTTTTGTAGAAATATGCCATTATAATTCTCCGTTCTTTTTTTGATACCCGAGTATATTACCATTATTTTATATTTTTTGCAATAGGCTTATTAAAAATTAATCCCTTTTACTGCGCTTCTGACACAGCTGTCAGTTCAAAGTATCTCTTTTCAAGCTCTTCGTAATGTGTATAATATTCTGCCTGAGCGAGAAGATTTTCAGCGGCTGTGTAGGGCTTTATAATATCCGCATAATCCGATGCCTCTTTAAGCCATTTATTTAGTTCGCGTTTTATTTTTATGCTTTCAAAAAAGCTGTGCGCTTCTCTGTTCATTATTTCGAGCTTAACCGATTCATCGGGAGCTTTTATGTTTTCTATGCCGTGCTTTCTGATAAGAGAAGCAGACCTCTTTTTAATTCTGATATTCTTTATGGCATCGGAACGGATTTCTTTTTCTTCTGCAGTATTTTTAGGTAATGCTTTAGCCTTTTTCATTTCTTCATCAGCATTATCGTAAAGATAAACCATACCCTTAGCCTTATCTGCCTGAGCCTGTCTGAGTCTTGCCCTGCCGACTTCACCTGAAAACTTATTAAGGTCCTCCATAACGATGGCCGCTCTCTCTATGGCAAGATTAGTTTCTTTTGCCTGTTTTTTATGAGTCTTATCATCGGATTTGCTTACGGAGACTTTTTCTTTTCCGTAGTTTTCCTTAGCCTCAATCACAACTGCCATAGCCTCTTCGAGTTCATTATCCTCAAGCTTTCCGAGAACATAATTTTCGAACATAGCGCGTATTTTCAGAACATCCACGTAGGCTTTATGCTTATTTTCGGTCAGGTCATAGAAGAAGAAGGGAATAAGATTGAATATTGCACCGAATATGGAACAGATTATCAGAACCTCGAAAAGACTGTTTCTGACATTATCGTCATACAGCACGTTGTAATCGGTCAAAAGTCCCATCTTCTCATAAACTGCAGGATAGAACATACCGGTAAAGAATCCGATAAATGTGCCTATTATACCGAGAGGACCGAAAAGTCCGTCTACACGCACGCCTGTTTTCCACTGATGGTAGTCTCTCATATCAGCACTTATCTGATGCTGAACGATATTCCAGAAGGTACTGATGAAGTTATTGATGTACCAGAGAACGCATATCATAATAAGATTACGGTATGTAAAATAAAGGATAGCGAGAAAAACCACATTGACTGCATTTGACAGTATGAGCAGATTTCTTTTACCCAGAGCTTTAATGGCGAAGGGACAAAGAAGCATCGACCATAAAGCAGCATTACCGATAATTGTATTTGCCAGACCTAAGGATGCCTGATACTGACCGCCGTGACCGTAAACAAAGGACCAGCTGAGAATAACACCATAGCCTGATTCCAGAAAAACAATCCATCCTGCGACCTGTATAATCCAGAAATATTTGTTTTTGGCTATCTCGCGTATAGCATCGAGCATTCTTACCGGCTCGGGCTTCTTTTTAGGAAGAATAAGTCTCTCTTTAACCTTACGGAAAAACACGGTACACGCTATCAGACCCGCAATAGTAAAGGGCGGATAAATAATTCTGTAGGTCCAGATATTATTAAGACCCCAGGCAAGACCCGCAATAAGCGGAACCACGAGACCCGTGATAGTAGGAGCAAGAGAATAAATAACCTGAGAAATGCTCATAACATTTGCTCTTTCCTGAGAGTTCGGCGTAATTATCTGCTGAAAGAACACATAGCTTTCATTGAAAAAGCCCAGGAAAATGCTCATTATGAAATACATAACCCATATAACCACCGCTTTAAGGGTATAATCCATATTCTCATAGGGCAACCACACGAAAACCGTAGCAAGAAAAACCATCGGGAAGCCTGTTTTTCTCAGAAACGGCAAAAACTTACCGCCCTTCAGATTATGATTATCATAGTACCAGGAACGGAATATTCCGATGGGAATGCCCACGATATTAGCCACAATGGCCATAATCTGCAAATCTGTAGGCTTCATACCTATACTTGCACCGACGAGTAAATTAGAAGCATCAAGTCCGATAGTACTTATCAGAAGAGTCATCCAATGAACACCGAACCCGGCTCCGCTCAGACTTACCACTTCCTTATAGGGAATATAATTTCCCTTCGCCGGCTCAGTCCAGTACTCCTTAGCCGTATGTATAATATTTTTAACCTTCGAAGCAATACCTTTTCTGCTTTCGTTTTCCATAAAAATTCCTCCCTTATCTTCATTATGTGGAATCACATCATTTCAGATGCATTATTTACCACTCATACTTTACGGTTTCACCGTCTATCTCCCATTCCGTAGGGGTTTTTGTAGAGAAAATGTCGACAGGCTTAAAGCTGTGAGTGACATTGAATACCCTGTATGCCTTTTTCAGATCCTCTCTCTGCTTATGTCCGATATCATCACAGCAGGAAACAAATAAAGGCGTATTACTGTAAGAAAGAAGATGAAGCCACTGACTATTCTTTTCCCAGGGGATATTATCCTTCTGAATACCTACACAGTCCGCATCACACATATAAAATTTCTCATTCTGAGCCAGACGGAATGCCAGAGTGTTGACTCCGTAATCTCTCGTTCTGTTCCACTCCACACCGCTGGTATCGTCACCTGTTCTGTAGATGTGAACCATTCCGGCTGAAAGATGTGAAACCGTATTGCATCCGATAATGTACATATCTCCTGCCGCATCCCTGATAAGACGGTAGAAATCGAGAACTATTTCAGCGTTGGTCTTTGTCTTGTCGTAAAAATGCCAACCGTCGATATTAGTAATACCCGAGGTGAGATTACCACCGAAATCACCGAAAAGATCAGCAGTGGAAAAGTCGTGCTTCAGAAGCTCATATCCCCAACCCTTTATCCTCTCTATATCGGCTCTTATGTGCTTCTGAACCTCAGGATGTGTCGGATCAAGATATGTCCTTCTGCCTTTACGCTTTATCCTGTAGCTTCGTTTAAGGCGTCTGTCCTTATTTCTGAGAAGGCGCACCCAAATACCGGGTCTTGCCCCAAGCTCTTTTATCTCATCGGCAAGCTTACCCATATCTCTGAACTTTTTGTTCGGAATCCAGGGACCTGCACATTTTTTTACCTGCCAGCAGTCGTCGATTACCTCAAAAGGTCTGTTATCTATACCATCTGAAAGGCTAACCAGCAGACGCGTATCAGAGATAATCTGCTCATAGCTGCTCTTCCCGTAAGCATAGTACCAGTTATTTCCACCGTAAATTCTCTCTCCGGGAAGGATAGGATTTTCACAGAGTTTACCGCAAAAATCACTGAGATTTCCGATTACATCACCACTGTCATATTCCGCCCACACGAAGGTAGCAGCACAGAGCTTTCTGCCTCCGAGATGCACACCGCTTCCGCCATTTCTGACATCCACCAGAGCAGTTATACCTTCCCTGTCATATCTGAAGCTGACAAAGGAATTACAGCCTGTCTTTACACCGAAGCAGAAACATTTTTTCCTGTCCGTGGCGATGAAATACCAGGGCATCCATCGGTCGTTTTCGTAAAGCGGAAGAAACTGAAGATTTCCGTAGCTTCTCTCCCACGCATCACCGAGCACAAGCAGATCATCATTTGTATCGGCAGCCCAACGAAGCTCGATAAACTTCGGCTTATCGTCTGCAGCACTCAGAAAAAGCTCCACCTCATTCTCTCTGACTTGAGTTTCGATAACAGCATCTGTGTTTTCTCCTTCACAGATAATCTCAGCTGTGAATTCTCTGATTTTAAAATTCATATTCTCACCTTCCCCATACGGATTTCCTAAAATAGATTGTAACATTTAATCCTCTCTGTGTCAATCTGAAAAAGCTCACCGAACGCAAAAAAACTTCCTTCAGTTAAAGCTGAAAGAAGTTCTGTATTTTATTTTCACGCATAAATGCACCAACAAAAAGAAGCCATCGGAAAAACCGATGGCTCCAGGCTGTCGAAAAAGTCCAGCAAAAGCTGGGCTTTTTGTCATATTTATGGTATAATAAATATGGTGATGAAAATGTTAGAAGACAAGCGAACAGGACAAAACAGAAACGATGGAGAAATAGTGAGTTTGGACGCATTAGTGCCCAAATTTCATTTATTAAGAAAGATAGACAGATCAATAGATTGGAGAAAAATATATCCGATAGTAGAGCATAAATACAGCAAGATCGGCAGACCAAGTGTCGATCCTGTTGTACTTGTAAAAATGGTAATGTTGCAGCATATATACGGTATTCGATCATTAAGACAAACAGTAGCAGAAACAGAAGCAAAGCATGCTTTTGACAGATTCTTTCAGGGAGATATATCTCATAAAAGCAGCGGCTACGGCATAGGTTTAGCTATATCGAAAAAAATATGCGAACTCCATAAAGGGAACATCCGAATTAAACAAACAGATGAAACGGGCACAGTATTTGAAATCACTCTCCCGTCAGGAACATAAAAAGACATCGTAAAGACCGATGTCGCATAATAAGAAACAGTTTCATACAAAGAACAGAAACCACCGATAATGCATATCAGTGGTTTCTAATTATTATAAAGCTGCTTGTCTGCCGCCTTTTATAATCTCATTTTATTCATCACAGTTAAATAAGCATCTTATCAGACAGGCTGTAGATGTTACTGTAAGGAAAAAGAAAAATAAAAGTGCTCCGGTAATAACTGCTCCGATTACACTTGTAGCAGCGAACTCGACAGCAAGCAAAACAACGGAAAACAGTACAGTTCCGAGAATACCCGAAAGCAGCGTATTTACTATACCGCATAAGTTTTCACAGCATCCGTGACGATAAAGAGCTGAAGAAATAAGCATTACTGCAAGATAGACCACAGCAATACCGAGAAGCACCCATAAAAAAGCAGGTGTGACGGTAATAGCGGCAGTTATTCTGAGAAAAGCCGTAATAACGCCTGCTATGAGACTTACCACTATTGCTATGACGGTACATCCTACTCTACAGCTTCTACATGATGTTGACATAAATTTCACCTCCCACATTATTTTATGCAGGAAAGAAAATGCGGTGAAAGGCTGCACGCATAATGACAATGACAGACAATACAAAAAAAGTAAACCGGGCAGAGTTTTTTCTCTGTCCGGTCTGTTTAATCAGTTATAGTTCATTTGATTTCTATCTTGCCTGTACTGTTTCCTGCAGCATCGACAGCTTCAATGGTATATATGCTGTTTAAATCTGCATTTTCATCAGTACATAAGTTTTCTTCCCAGCCATAATACTTATCAATTCTGGCAAGGAATTCCCCGTCCTTTTCTATTCTGTAGTAAGCGATTCCTATATTATCGTCTGCTTCATCCCAGGAAATCTCAATACCTTTTTCGGTCTGCGTTTTTTTGATATTTTCAGGAGTCTCAGGTGCTTGAGTTTCGATCTTATAGCCGTTTTCGAGATAGTCGTAATATGTATTGATAAATGCGGGATTTACTTTCGAGGGACTGTAATAATGATTATAGGAGAAGGTGATGATATTTTCAGCATATTTCGAAGCCACATCCATCTGACGGACGAAACGGTCAAGAGTAGCCGTAACATTTGATGTGTGTTCGGTTATCTTCGGAGAAAGAACACCGCCGAGAATTTCACTTGCGATCGCACCGTCGAAATTTTCACAGTTTGCCCAGAGCTTAATGTCGGCATCACAGGTATCAAAAGCTGCCTTGTAAAGCTTCCAGGTCATTTCGAGACTTTTCTCCCTGGTCCATTTTGCTCCCACTGCATCCTGCGGCGCTACGATGTCACCGTCTCTGAAATTTACTTTATCAAAGAATCTTACATAACTGCAAAGTGTAGCAATCGGTCCTGTTGCTATATATTCAGAATAGAAGGGACTCATAAGAAGAGGCTTAGAAGCATCAACCTCATTAATTCTGTCGATTATATGATTTATACCCTTTATTATTCCGCCAAGAGTAAACTGACAGAGAAATCCGTTGCTGATTTCAGGAGTATAATACCATCCATAGAGGCTGTCTTTATATTTTTCGCCGTACTTATTATATATATCCTCCATCATATCTCCCGCTACACGGCAGACATCCTGATAAAGTGCACCGATACCTGCTTCGTTCCAGAAATCATCGAACATAGAAAGTCCGACGAAAACCTTGATTCCTGCATCCTGACAGGCTTTAAGTGCCGGTTCAAGACAGTCACCGCCGTAGGTCGCATCCTTGAGCATCGCAACATCGGTTTTATAGTACACCTTCCACTGACCGCCGTCCTTTTTATAGGCTTTGTCTGCGAGAGACTGAAGCACAAGATACTCTACTCCTGCTTTTTTCATATTCTCTGCTTCTTCGGCCCATCTTTCATCGTCCCATGAACACGTCATCCAGGACTGAATGAAGGTTCCGGTAAATTCAGGTGCACACTTCTGTTCCTCAGGCTGTTTATCCATAGGAAGCATCATCATAACAAAGGCTATAATTGCTGAAATTATTTTAGTAAATATAAACATAGTTCCTTCCCTCCTTTTACATTCCACATTATATCATAAACATTTCAGCTTTTCAAGAAAAGAAAACATAAATAGAGTGATGAAAACATTATAATATAATCTCTTGAAAACAAAGCGACATTATGATATATTATAAATCAGAAAGTAGGTTGATATTATGTATCCTGTCTTAGGCAATACAGGGATAGAGATGTATGGGCTGTTTAATACTATAGCCGCATATTTAATTTATGTTTATAATTTTTCTTGTTTTAAAAGCAAAAAGAACTTGATCAGCAATTCTTCTTTGGTTATTACGAACCGCATTTTAAAGAAAAACAAATTCCCTTTTCTTGCAAACACAGGTTTGTGGATTCTCATAGAAATTGCCATAATTTCACATATCCAGCTTGATTTCCTTGGCGGTGTGCTGCATCCTATGGTGGGAAGTATTTTTAAAACAGGCGCAAACTATTACGGAACTCTGATTTTTAAGCCCATTATATTATATCTGTTCTTTTACGTTATAGCTATAAATCCCTTGAAACAGATGGATCTTATAACTCCGGCTTATCCGTTGGCTCTTATTTCGACAAAATTAGCTTGCTTTTTTCATGGTTGCTGTTCGGGGGTTGAATGCTCGTGGGGATATTACGACCAAACAGAATGTAAAAATCTATTCCCTTCACAGCTTGTCGAAGCAGGCTTAGCTCTTTTGTTATTTATATTTCTCCTATGGTACAGAAAAAAAGCTAAAGAGGGAACCTTATTCCCGATTTATCTCATACTTTACAGTGCAACTCGTTTTTTCAGTGAATTTACTCGAATAGAGAAAAATATTCTCGGCCCGTTTAAAACATATCATTTTCTCTGCCTCGCCGGTATAATTCTCGGTGTAGTCGAATTGCTTGTTGTCCTCAGATATTCAGAAAAAATCAAAGCGATTTATAACAGAAATCCTTTCCCTTGGATTAAGGAAAAAAATATAATTCATCACAAAAACAAAAAGAAAAACAGAGGCACAACCTTTGTACCGAAATCTGTCCCCAAAGATTATTCCAAATTGAAAATGTGGACTATCATATGGACTCTCGGTCTTATAGGCCAAATCAGTTGGAATGTCGAAGGAGCTTGGTTCAACACTTTTGTTTATGAAAAGATAGACAAAACACCCTCTATAATCACACCTATGTTGATCATGAGTGCTTTGGCAACAACTATCTCCATTTTCTTCTTCGGCACATTAACCGACCGAACCGGAAACAGACGAACATTAATAAGCACCGGATTTATTCTGTGGGGTATTCTGACCGCCTGCTTCTCACTGACACAGTTTATTGCAAAAAGTTCTTTGACGTTTGCCGTTATCTGTATTGTAGTTATTGATATGCTGCTGAGCTTTTTCGGTTCGATGTGCACCGATGTCGGTTACAGTGCCTGGCTAACAGACATTATGAACGATAAAAATCGCGGACAAATAGGCGGAGCTATTGCCATTCAGAGTGTTCTGGGCTCACTGTTAGCGAATGTTTTAGGTGGTTTTTTGATCGGCAAGGAAAACAATTATATTCGTCTCTTTGTTATATTGGGTGCTTTTATCTCTGTTTTCGGTATAGTGTCTGTTTTTCTTTTCTCAGCCAAAAACGATGTTACTCCGTCCATCAGAGGAAGTTTTTCTAAACAGTTTTTCAGCATTTTCAATATAAAATCTTTACTTCAGCATAAGGAACTATTGTTGGTATATATTTCCGTTGCCGTATTCTTTATCGGATACAACACTTATATGCCGCACCTTGGCAACTATTTCATCCAATATATCGGTTTTTCACCCGAACAGGTAGGTATAATAAACGCTATTCCTTTACTTTTTTCAATAGCGGTTACTATGCCGGTTTCAAAATACATTAACAAAGGCAAATATGTAGAAGTCTTATGCGTTTCTATAGTCTCAGGATTAGCCGGTATTCTTTCTATTTTTACTGTTCTCCCCGAAGAAGTCGACACAGCAAAAAGCTTTCATCTCAATTTTTTTGTGAGTATTTTCCTGGTTGGAGTAAGTTATATTATTATGCTTCAAACTACAAAATCCTGGACTAAAAATCTTTGTCCCAAAGACAGCAAAGGTCAGTTCGAGGGATTATATGCTATTTCTTTTGCACTTATTCCTATGCTTTTCGGTTCAAACATAGGTGAAGCCATAGTCAAATCAAACGGTGAATCTATATTTAACGAGATTACAGGACGCTATGAATACATTCCTAACGGCAAGGTTTTTCTTATTGGAGTAATCATTTCCACCTTCAGTATTATTCCAATTCTTTTAACAAAAAAATTCACCTGCAAAAGTTCCGAAAAAGAACAGATTTGATACAAATTAAATATACCGTCAAACGAACACCCGACATCATTATCGATGTCGGGTGTTCGTTTATTCGTCACCAAAAATTATTTTTACGAGTTCATCACTGTTTTCATTCTGAAAATAATGGCTGCTACTGTCAATATAATGTATATCAACAATATTTTCGGCATACTTTCTCCAGAGTTTATTTGACTGCTTATAATTTTTAGTAAAAATATCCCTCTTACTGATAATAATTGTCAGCGGAGCTGATATCGGTCTTGTAACCCTTGAAAAGCCTTCGGATGCAAAATCTGTATCCTTCCTGAAGTATTTCAATCGTTCATAAACTTCTTTATCAGTTAGCTCATTCAGCCTTGCCCCTGCTTTTACAAGCTTTCTTTTAAGGTACAAATCAGGAACATAATTCCAGGCATTTCTGACCGGCGGCTTTTCCGGGGGAATACTGGCCGCAGCATAATAGTGCTTAATTGATACATTATTCTTTTCAAGAAAAGAAATAATATTAAGTGCTACGGCAGAGCCTACACAGTGTGAATAAAAGAGTATATCATTATCCACAAAATATTCAGCAATTTCATCCGCTGCATATTTACATTCATCTACAGAATGTAAATATCTTATAAAATACACCGAAGTATATGGACTTGCCTTTTTCAAGGAAGTAACAAAACTACTGTAAGCTTCTGCTCCGCCACCCGCATAAGGTAAAAGAATCAGTATTTGCTCGGATCGCTCAGGTTCATATAGCGGTTCAAGATATTCAGCTTCTTTGACTGATTTTTGGTTAAGCAGTTTTGCAAGAAGAGCCGGTGTTGAATTTTTCATAAACATCGCCGCAGTTATATTTTCAAAACCGTCTTCACTAAGCAGGGAAATCATAGAATAGCTTGTACCGCCCATTTCGAAGAAATCGCTGTCTCTGCCAACATTCTTTTCACCAAGAATATCTTCAAACACTTCACAAATGTATCTTTCAGTATCATTAACAGGAACATCTGATTCAGAACTGTAAACACTGATATCTGTTTTGGCGAGAACTTTTCTGTCAAGCTTACCACTTTGATTCAGAGGCATATTATCAATATGAACAACAAACGAAGGAATCATATACTTCGGCAATTTTTCGCGACAGATATCTTTAATCTTGATTTCCATATCTGTTTTTCCGCAATAAAACGCAACCAATACATCCCTTTGGTTAATCCTGCGTATAATAACAGCTGATTTTTTTACTCCCGGTATGGCAGATATAACCGTCTCTATTTCACCTGTCTCAATACGCTGACCGTTAAGTTTTACCTGGAAGTCATTTCTTCCGACAAATACAATATTTCCGTCTTCTCTCCAGTATGCATTGTCACCTGTTCTGTACAGCTTGCCTTCTCCGTAGGGATTATCCACGAACTTCTCTGCTGTCAGCTCAGGTCTGTTAAGATAACCTGCTGACACACTGTCTCCGGCTATACAGAGCTCTCCTGTTACTCCTACCGGTACAGCCTTCAGATATCTGTCTACGATATATATCTGTGTGTTCGCTATGGGCTTTCCGATTGGCACGGGATCAATACCGTCAGGTGTACAGTCGTAATATGTTACGTCAACCGCACATTCAGTCGGTCCGTAAAGATTATGAATTGTTACCTTATTAAAGTCATAGAGCTGGTAGAATCTGTGAATAAGATTGGATGTAAGTGATTCACCTGATAAGAATACATATCTTACAGAATCAAACTTTTCTTTTTCTTCTATGTGCGTTTCAACATAATTCAGAAACAGCTCAAATACCGAAGGTACAAAATGAATATGTGTAACCTTGTTCTTGCTTGTCTCTTCAAGTATTTTGGCAGGAAGGAAATGTTCTCCGGGCTTTGATACTGCAAGGCTGCCGCCACACATACCCCACCAGAAATGCTCCCAAACGGATACATCAAAGGTATACGGTGTCTTCTGAAGTATCACACTGTTTTCTTCCATAGGATACTTATCATGCATCCACAGTATACGGTTAACTGCAGATTTATGGCTGATCTTAGCTCCCTTGGGATTTCCTGTAGAGCCTGAGGTGTAGATTACATAAGCTGTATCATCTGATTTTGCAGCACAAGGCAGTATATTCCCACTGTCATATCCATCTTTAATAAGCGAAGTCATATCTATACAGGGTATATTCTTTACCTTATCCGCAAATTTTCCCTGAACAACTGCCGCAGCTGATCCGCTGTTTTCAAGAATATATTCTATTCTGTCCTGTGGATAGTCCGGATCTATGGGCAGATATGCATTACCGCCGCGGATTATGCCGTAAATTGCCCCGTACATTTCAGGTGAGCGTTCAGCGATTACTGCCACAACCGATTTATGTCCTTCTGTTATCTTACGTATTTCCGCATCAAGATTTTCAGATATGCTCAGTAATTCACCGAAGGTGAGGTTCTTCTCAGCTGTACGTATACAAATCTTCTTTTCTTTTTCCCTTGCATTCTTTTCAAACAGACTATACAGGGTTGAATTATCAGCAATATCATACGCATAGGCTGTATCATTGAACTTATTGACAACGGACATATCCGTTACAGATATATCTTTTATCTGTTTCTCTCCGTCAAGACACATTTCAAGTAAAGAAACATACATTTCTGTAAATCTCTCTATCTTTTCTTCTTTGAAAAGCTCTGTACAGTACTCTACAGCCAGAACGACATCTTTTTCTCTCGGAAGTACATTAAAGGTAATATCGCATTTTGATGCATCCGATGTCAGCGGTAACAGCTCTGCCTTTTTGTCACCAAAGGTTATGTCTGTCATCTCAAAGCTCTGGTATGCCAGCATTACATCAAACAGCGGGTTTCTTCCTGCTGTCTGTATTCCGAGCTTCTTTACAAGCTCTCCGAAGGGATAGCTCTGATTATCTATTGCTTCTATGGAGCTGTCTCTGATTTCCGTTAACAGCTCTGCTACTGTCTTCTTTCCTTCCGGTCTGTTCCTCAGCGCAATTGTATTTACGAACATTCCTACAGTATTAAGATATCTGCTTTGTCTTCCGCTTACAGGTGTTCCGATAACTATGTCTTCACTGCCTGAAAGCTTGCATAAGAGTATGCTTAAGCACGCCATGTAATATACATATGGCGTTATTCCCTCTTCTCTGCTCTTTTCTTCTATTCTTCTGTGCAGAGATATATCTATCTGCTCGTAAATATTGCTTCCCTTAAAGCTCTGTGCTGCTCCTCTAGGATAATCTGCCGCAAGCTCAAGTGTCGGTACTTCCTCACTGAATACTTCGAGCCAGTATTTTTCATTTTCCCCGGTATATCCCTCTGTAACTGCAAATTCTCCGTACTGTACTGCTTCAGGTATTTCTCTTCCCATATACAGCTCATTAAGCTCTCTGAAAAATACCGGCATACTTTCACCGTCAATGATGATATGATGAACTGATACTACTATCTCATCCTTTGTACAGCCGACTCTCAGAAGCGGTGCTCTGTCAAGATTGAAGGATTTTGCAAAGCTGTTGATTTCTTCTATGCTTTCTACAGATATTTCTGCTTTTTCTTCTATTACCTGTACTATCTGACCGTTTCTGTTTTCAAAGCGGGTTCTTAAGCTTTCGTGTCTTTCTGTCAGCTTTCTGACTGCTCCTTCAAGACGTAACATATCTATTTCTTCTGTCTTAAATGCATATGTCACGTTATACATCACTGATTCCGGCTGCAGCATCTGTGCTGTATACACTCTCATCTGGGCTGCTGTTGCAGGAATGACTTTGCCGTATTCTATCTTTACTTCCTTTTTCTCTTTTTCTTCCAGTCTTTCTGCCAGCTCCTGTATATCCTTACCGGAGAATATTGTCTTTATCGGCACTGTATAGCCTTTTTCCTCAAGCCTTGCCGTCAGCTCTATTGATTTCAGACTGTCGCCTCCGATATCAAAGAAGTTGTCAAGAATGCTTATCTTTTCTGTACCAAGTACTTCTTCTATACACTCTGTCAGGGTTATTTCTTTCTCACTTACAGGGGCCACATATTCTGTTTCTGTGCTGATATTCTCAAGATCAATTTCAGGTAATGCATTTC
>CALCHE010000236.1 GCA_937901145.1 uncultured Clostridia bacterium | reverse complement strand
AACACACAGCTTAAAGAGGATTTTATTGCCTCTTTGTTTGCTGTGTGCTTGTTTTGGTAAAAAACTAATTTTTCCACATTTTGACATTTCGATCTTCTGTTTGGGTTATGAAGTGGGGCTGTCACACTTTCGTGCAACAGCTCCTTTTTTTATCCAATTCGAAGGATTGGTATGTAATCGCCGTCAGGCGTATGTAATCACGCGAAGCGTGTATGTCATCACAGCAGGTGTATTCTCCTTCGGATTGATTACATACCTTTCTTCGAAAGGATTACATACATCACTTCGTGATGATTACATTCCGTCTGCGACGGATTACATACAAGGCTTCGCCTTGATTGTGTGCCTTCGGGCAAAGGGATTTTATAAACTTTATTGTAAATTTTATTTCAATGTGATATAATAAACAATATACTTTTTAACAATATGAAAGGTAATGTGTTTATGAATATTACTATTTTTACCGCTGAAGAGCTTTATTCTATGGGATTTAGCTTTAAGCATTATAGTGAAAATGTACATAGAGGAATGGTTTATTATTATAATGATGAGGAATGGATAATTGGCGGTAGGTGTGATGCGGATTTTACTGATGATGATATGAAAATAATATCTGATGGGATTTGGCTCCCGTCTCAAGAGCATCTTTTAGAATGGTTAGAAGATAATGACTTTGTATATTCTATTGTTAATACAGATGGCTTTTATGATGTTGACTGTAAAGATTCTCATACAAATACTCTCTATCATTCAAAAACTCCTACACTAGAAGTTGCCTTGGCTTCAATAATCAAGAAAATACTGAAGAAAAAAGAAAGAACTTTTGACTACAAAGAGAAAATTTTTGGAACAATAATTAGCGATTAAGTAGTGTGACAAACGACTGTTTTATTTTGTTGCCATTTTGACCTGTAAACACAAAAAAATCGACAATCTTCGACAGAAGGTTGTCGATTTTTTTATCCAATCCGAAGGATTGGTATGTAATCGCCGTCAGGCGTATGTAATCAGCTAAGCTGTATGTCATCACCTTGGTGTATGTCTTTCTTCGGATTGATTACATACCTTTCTTCGAAAGGATTACATACATCACTTCGCGATAATTACATTCCGTCTTGCGACGGATTACATACAAGGCTTCGCCTTGGTTTGGTTGCCATTCGGGTAAACGGAGTTGACTTTTATGGTTTGTTGTTATAAAATTTAATTGGTGATTATATGAAAAAATTTTTATCAGTTATTCTTTGTTTAATAATGTTATTTATTACCTTTACTGCTGTATCAATTGTCAACTATAGTAAAAAGGATTTTAAAACACACTCAGATGTTGCTATTGTTCTCGGCGCAGGTACTTATGGCGATGAAGTTTCACCGGTGTTTCGAGAAAGAATAAATCATGCTATATGGCTTTATAAAAACGGATTTGTTGATTATTTGATTTTTACAGGCGGTGTTGGTGATGGTAATGTTAAAAGTGATGCTTTAGTGGCAAAGGAATATGCTGTTTCAAAATCTGTTCCGTCTAAAGTTATATTTATTGAAGAAAAATCAACTGTAACAGAAGAAAACATAGAGTATGCCAAAGGGATAATGGATGATAATTCTTTTGCTGATGCTATTGTTGTAAGTGACCCTCTACATATGAAAAGAGCGATGCTTATGACAGAGGATTATGGTATTAAAGGTTATTCTTCACCTACTCCGACATCTATGTACAAAAGTTGGGAAACAAAAATACCGTTTTTAATTAGAGAAGAATTTTTTTATATAGGATATTGCATTGTAAGAATATTCAGATAATGTTGCTATTTTGAGCTATAAACACAAAAATCGACGAATTTCGACAAGAAGTTCGTCGATTTTATTTTTCCATTCTTCATCATTCATTATTCATTTATACATGAACGGATTTTCAAATGAATAATGAAGCCGCTTCGCTGATGAATAATTAATAATGAATAATTGTAGGCGGGACACCAGCACCTGATTGTAAATTCAGTGAATATAATCAGTTACTTTCTTCTGACATAAAAATTAACACTCTTGTTTTATACGAAAGGGTGTTGCTTTCAGCTGATTTGAATGCTATAATTATCTTTATAAATCAGATATTCCCGAACATAATTTCGGTATATATTTTATGAGATTTTTGGGAATACGGTATAATCTGTTTTATTCAATTATTATTATGAAAGAAGTGGGAGTATGTTAAAAAACTATGATGCGGTTGTTATCGGAGCAGGTAATGGCGGACTTGTGGCATCAGCGCGCCTTGCCGGAGAGGGGAAAAAGACGCTTCTTATTGAGCGTCATAATTTGCCCGGAGGCTTTGCTACAAGTTTTGTGAGAGGCCGATTCGAATTTGAAGCATCCCTTCATGAGCTTTGCGGTATCGGCTCTATTACAGGAAAATCCCCATTGCTGGAAATTTTCCGTGAGATTGGTGCGGCTGATAAAATAGAATGGGTTTCACTTGATGAAGCGTTCAGGTTACTCACTTTGGATGAAAACGATAAGAGCGACTATTCTATGCCTTTGGGTAAGGATGCATTTATAGCTAAACTTGAAGAATATGATCCCGGTTCTTCGGCTGTCGTTACAAAGATTTTTGACCTTATTGAGAGCATTGAAAAAACCTTGGACTTTGTAAGCAATATTGAAGATTTTAAGCCCTCTATGATAAAAGAGATTTTTTCTCAGCATACTGAGTTCCTTAAAGTAGCCAACTATTCTGTCGATGAGGTTCTGAAAGCATTCGGTGCAAGCAAGAAAACAAGGGATATACTTAACGGATATTGGTGCTATCTTGGTCAACCCACAGATGAACTTAATGTCATCCACTATTTTACAATGCTACACTCATATATTATCGATGGGGCTGTTATTCCTAAAGGAAGAAGCCATCAGATAAGCACTGCTTTGCTTGAGGCTTTTACCGAAAACGGTGGTGAAGCCTGGTTTAATACAAGCGTTAAGAAAATCAATATAGAAAATGGCGTAGCAACGGGTGTTATACTTGATGACGGCACGCAAATAAACGCTAAGGCAATTATCTGTAACGCTTCACCGTATAATGCCTATACAAAGCTTATAGATGAAAAATCTATTCCTGAGAAACTTAAAAAAGAGGTTAATGCCAAAACATTAGGCGCAAAAGGCTTTGCAGTATTTTTGGGTCTTAACCGCTCTGCTGAGGAGTTGGGACTTGATAACCATACTTATTTTATTTATCCCACTAACGATAACAGAAAATGCTATGAACTGAGCAAGAGAATTGAGACAAATGATGTTCAGGCAACAGTTTGTCTTAATAAAGCATTTGACGACTGTTCACCCGAGGGCACAAGTATTCTCTATATGACCTCTATTTTTGCGGGAGATGAATGGAGCAAGGTTTCTGTGGAGGATTACCATAAAACAAAGCTTTCCTTTGCAGAAAAAATGATAAATAATTTTGAGACAGCAACAGGTATTGCAATTAAGGATTATATAGAAGAAATTGAAATTGCGACACCTATGACTTATGCGCGTTATACTGATGCTCCGGCGGGAACTATTTACGGATATGAAGCAAGCAAGGATGACGGCATCGTTAAAAGAATTGTTTTTGACATGATTGATAAAGGTATACCGGGACTTTATTTTGCAGGTGGCTACGGAACAAGACATATGGGATATTCTCCAAGCTATACCACCGGTGATATGGCAGCAAAGGCGGCATTATTAAGCATGAAAAAGGAGGCAAAGTAAATGAGCAGGAAAAATGCTTCTGTAAACGGAAATTTCAAAGATATAGTCAATACAGTAAAGTTTTTAACGGAAAGAAAGCACTTTATAGACAGCGCAGATGCGGTTTTACCTACCTGTACCGATGATTTTGGTGTAAATAAGGTCGCTAAAAGTATTCACCCTAAACAGCAAAGACTTGTAATCAGCAGAATTGAAGAGCATGCAGGTATTGCTAAAAGCTATTATTTAAAAACTGAAGCTGCACCTGCTGCATATTTTAAAGCAGGGCAGTATCTTACCTTCAGATTTGAAATAGGTAATGCAGTTGTTACCCGTTCATATTCGATAGCTTCATCACCTGCAAGTGCATTAAAGGGTGAGTATCAGATTACTGTTAAACGTATCAATGATGGCTTTGTTTCCGATTATATTCTCGATAACTGGACCGTAGGAGATAAAGTTACTGCTTATGCACCGGAAGGTAATCTGACATATAACCCATTAAGAGATGCCGAAAACATTGTTGGCATCGCAGGCGGTAGCGGAATCACACCCTTTCTTTCGCTCGCCAGAGCAATAGATCAGGGCGATGAGGATTGTACTCTTACTTTGCTTTACGGTTGCAGAACATCAGACGAAATTCTTTTTAAGGCAGAGCTCGACCGCCTTTGTGAAAAAAATGAAAAAATCAATGTTGTTTATGTATTGAGCCATAGTGATGAGGATGGTTATGAAAAGGGATTTGTGGGTGCAGATATTATAAGAAAATATGCTCCTGAAGGGGAGTACAGCATTTTTGTTTGCGGTCCCGGAGGTTTATATAAATTTCTTGAAACCGAACTTCCGAAACTCAGTAAAGAAAGAAAATATATTCGTTTTGAAGTATTTTCTTCCGGTAAGAAGACTGAGGAAGAACCTAAGGAATACAGCATCACAGTTATTGACCGCGGAAATGAAACCGTAATTAAAGCAAACAGCAGTGAAACAGTGCTTTGCGCTTTCGAAAGAGCCGGCATAGAGGTTCCCGCAAGGTGTCATACCGGCGAATGTGGCTTTTGCAGGAGTAAGCTTGTAAACGGTAAGGTTTATATACCTGACGGCGAAGATAAGCGTCGTGTAGCAGATATGCAATTTAATTTTATACATCCTTGCTGCTGCTATCCGGAAAGTGATCTTGTTATAAGGGTAAATTAATTACGGCACTTACAAAAAATTTTATTATACTGCCCGAGATGAAGTGCTGAAAAATCCGCATTGACAATGCACAAAAAGCAGATAAAAAACTCATTTAAAAAGTGTTATGCCCGATATGGATGGGATGGAGTGTATGACGATCTAATTCGCAAGGGTTATACAAGAAGCTTTTCGGGAATGGTGTATGCAGCAAAAAGATATTGAAGTTCAGGCACGACTCTACAGAGCAAAAAGCTTAGTAGATATGTGTGTGTCTGCGGCGTTACTTTCTGTTGCCGTGCTCCGGCTTCTCCCTTTTCCTTCTATCTTGACAAGATAGGCTCGGGGATTGTAGCCTTATATCTTATTTGGTGCGGTTTCAGGACAGTTTATGAAAAACTAAAGGCATAAATCAATCGGTAAAACGACTTTAAGAGCATATTTATCTGTCAATCTGATACAGCAATTTTTTTAATACAGCCGTCACTTACGGCTGTATTTTTTCTGATATTAAAATAAAAAATCAGTCCTGTAATAGATGTTGTTTTACCAACACTTTCCACAAAAAAATGTTTATTATTTGTTAAGGTTTATAATTGAAAAACATTGGGGGTAAATGCTATAATTTCTCAGAATGAAAATAAAGTGGGTTTTTATACCTTCTTTCTCATAAAATACTGATGAAAAGAGGTACGGATGTGGAAAATTCGGTCATAAAAACTGAAACAAAACTAATATATCTGAAGGCATTTATGTTTTTGTCTCCCTTCTTCTTCGGAGGATATCATATATGGACATCGGCACTGTTTTCGGTGGCTCTGAGTGTTTATCTGATGCTCTTTTTCCGTAGTGGAGAAAAGAAAACAGGAATATCTATGTCTTTACTTTCGGTACTGCTGATACCTGCGGCCTATCTTGTCACATCTCTGTGGGCTGTGGACAGCGGAACGGCAGTTTACGGCTTCATCAAATTTTTACCCGTAGCACTCTTTGCCATGGCGGTTGTGCATTTAAACAAAGAGGAAAGGTCGGAGCTTTTCGATGTCGTTCCCTACAGTGGGGCGGTTATGGGCGTTCTTTCCTATTCTCTGTCGCTGCTACCCGCGCTATCGCCTTACTTTTTAGTGGCAGAAAGACTCGGCGGATTTTTTCAGTATCCGAACAGCTTCGCCTGTTACTGTCTTATCGGTATTCCCATACTTCTTCTTAAAGAAAAAACTACTTACATAAACTGGCTTCTTTCGGCAGTGCTTGTGGGTATAATTTTACTGACGGGCAGCCGTACTGTTTTTATTATGCTTGTGGCTGTTTCTGTAATTCTTCTGATTAAAATTCAGTCAAAGCATAAGGTAAAGCTGATTATTCTAATGGGCGGTCTGGTAGGTGTCAGCCTTATCGTGGCTCTGATGACCGATAATCTTCAGACTATCGGTCGTTATCGCACTATTTCAGCCGAATCGAGTACTCTTCTCGGCCGTCTGCTTTATTATAAGGATGCACTGCCTGTCATACTGAAGCATCCTTTCGGTCTCGGATATTACGGCTACTATTTTTCACAGGGCTCATTCCAGAATGGTGTCTATTCTGTAGCTTTTATACATAATGAGATTTTACAGTTGCTTCTCGACATCGGGTGGATACCGGCACTACTTTTTACATTTGTACTTATAAAAAATATTTTTTCAGGTAAAAACGGAGTTATCGAGAAGATAGTAATAATGATTATCTGCGGACACAGTATGCTTGATTTCGATCTGCAGTTTGTGGCGGTATTCCTCGTGCTTGTTCTCGCTCTCGACTTTGAAAGTAAAAATCTGATAACAGTGAAGTATAACAGTAAAATTCTCGTCGCGGTATCGGCACTTATCATTACCGTAAGTGTTTATTTCGGTCTGGTAAACGGCATGTTTCTCGCGGGTAAGTTTGAAGCTGTGGACGAAATATACGGAATGGATACTCAGAGTAAAATTTTTCTTATGACAGACGGAAGTGATTATGAGGATATCAATGATTATGCTGAAAGTATTCTCAAATCAAACAAGTATATTTCGGTGGCATATTCAGCTAAGGCGAATTATTCATTTCAGAAGGGTGACATAAGCTCTTTTATGCAATACAAAGAAAAGGCTATAGAATGTGCAAGGTATTCTATCGACGAATACAACGATTACTGCGCTAAGCTTCTGAGTGCCCTTAGTCTGTATCTGAGAAACGGAGACGGGGAGAGTGCTCAGTTCTGTGCCGAAAAGCTTGTCGGTGTCGAAAAACGCCTTTCAGCTCTTAAAGACAGCACAGATACTCTTGCCTGGAAAATCAAGGATAAGCCTGAGCTTGAGCTTAAACAGGAATATTCGGAATATATCAAGGAGTTACAATGATGAAAAAGATTAACGGAAAAGCTATAGGTGTTATTGCACTTGCAGTTGTTTTTGCTGCTGCGCTCATAGTTTCCTTTACGGATTCAGCGGATAAAAATATGTCGGGGACGGTCGTATTCACTGACTCAGCAGGAAAAGAAATTGGCAAGGTTAAGCTTAAGGGTGACAGTGAAGTGATTTCAGCGGCAGAGGACGGATATTACGACTACATAAAGCTTGCCGCACAGGAGGCTTCAGAGCTTTACATCTCATCAGCTACCGGTGAGGAAGAAAAGGAAAAGGAAGCATTTTATGAAAATATTTCAGTAGTAAAAACCAATTTCGATTCTTTTTATTTCGATAAAATAAAAGAGGGGATAAGTACATCAGAGCTTGAAAGTGACACACCCTTTGCATCGGTAATTGTTGACGGTAAAGGAAGAGTACTCGCGTCTTATGGCTTCGTCAGCGATAAAGGAAAGACATACTCCACCCATAAAACCTACGCAGGCTCATCAATAAAGCCGCTCAGTGTCTATGCTCCCGCCATCGAAAGCGGTGCTGTAAACTGGTCGTCACCTGTCAAGGATGCACCTATAAAAAAGATTATGAGTGAGACTGAGGGTGTGAAGGAGTGGCCCTCCAATGCGAGCGGAACATATACAAATGAAAATATGCTTCTTTGTGATGCTCTCTACAAATCAATAAATACTGTTGCTGTCAGAACCTTAAAAAGAGTAGGCGTTGACTATTCGATGAATTTCCTAAGTAAAAAATTAGGGCTTGATCTTGAAGCGGAAAAGAGAATTATTGAAAATTCTGCGGAGGATGAAATATACGGCAATATTGCTCTCGGCTATCTTGTCAGCGGTGTTTCGCCCCTCGAAATGGCAGGCTATTATCAGATATTTATGAACGGCGGACAGTATACGGAGCCTTATACGGTGGTGTCTCTGACTGATAAGGACGGAAACTCTGTCGAAAATAAACCTGAAACGAAAAGAGTTATTTCTTCTGCTACAGCCTCTCTTATGGCAAGAATGCTCGAGGGTGTGGTGCAGAAAGGAGGAACAGCTAAACAGGCCGCTGTGAAGGGTGTTACTATGGCGGGTAAGTCGGGCACTTCCGATAATTATTATGATAACTGGTTTATCGGGTTTACTCCGAAATTCGTATGCTCTGTATGGCACGGCTTCAATGATAAGTCCGAGAACAGTGCACCCGCTATTTTCGGAAGCATCATCAGTCAGTTCCCCGAAACCAATTCGGAATTTATGCTTTCCCGTGAGGTAGTTCCGTCCATTTACTGTAATAAATCGGGCGGAATTAAGGGTAAAGGCTGTTATGACACGTCGGTCGGTTATTATCTCAAGGGAAAAATGCCGTCCGTATGCAAAGAATGCGGAAAATAATTATCCGTAAGGATGTTTATATAGATAAAATTTAAAGGAGAATTTTATAATGGAATTAGAAAGCAAACAGTTAAGACCGCTTCTTAAAAAAGCTCTGTGCCTTTTTATGACAGCGCTTATGCTTTTCAGCTCATTGGGCGGAACCTTCAGCGTTTTTGCCTATGAGGAAGAAAGCGTATCTTCTGAAAAAGCAGGTGTTCAGACCATTTATGAGGGCGACGCGTTAAGTCTTGATGTGAAATCGGGGCAAGAAGTACTTTTTCAGTTCGTTCCTACAGCTACAGGTATGTATTCCTTTTATTCACAGTCTGCAGGTGATACATACGGATGTCTGTACGATGAAAGTGAGAACCTGATAACTGAAAATGACGACGGTGCGGATTACAATTTCAGAATTGACGCAGAACTCGAGGCGGGTAAAACCTATTACTACTCTGCACAAAAACAGGACGATTTTGAAGATACGTTGAATGTATATCTCGTCCGTATACAGTCTGAATGTTCCCATTCTGATGAAAATGATGACTTTACCTGTGATGACTGTGGCTATGAATTCGATGTGGTTACTTCAGGTAACTGCGGTGATAATAGTGATAATGTTATATGGAATTTATATGAAAACGGAACTCTTTTCATTGACGGTGAGGGTGCCATGGCGGATTATGACTACAATTACGGAGGAGCTCCCGCACCGTATTTAACTTACACTTGTGACGAAATGGGTTACTATCAGGTAAATGACGAAAAAATTAAAAAGGTAGTAATCGATGACGGCGTTACATATATCGGTGATTACGCTTTCGCTACTTGCAGAAGCTTAGAAGAGGCTGTTATTCCCGGTAGTGTTTCAATAATCGGAAATAATGCATTTGCTTTTTCGGGATTAAAGAATGTGATTATTCCTGAGGGTGTTACTGAAATCAGGGGTCACGTTTTCAGAGAAACTAAAATCGAAGAACTGCATTTGCCGTCTTCTTTAGAAAGCTGCGGTTCTCAGTGGCTGTTGTACTGTTACAGTTTAAAGTCGATAACTGTTGACGAGGATAATCCTTATTATATAGATATGGATAATGTTTTGTTTACTAAGGATATGAAAAGATTGATTCAGTATCCCATCGGCTTAACAAATGAAAGCTATACTGTTCCTGACGGTGTTAAAACTATCGGTGAGGATTCCTTTGAGGGGTGCAGTAATATTAAAGAAGTAATTATCCCTTACAGTGTTAAAACCATAGATATGCTTTCTTTTCAGGGATGCTCAGAGTTAGAACGTGTAGTTATTCCGTACAGTGTTAAGTATATATCCTGGCGAGCTTTTGACAGTTGCGACTCTCTCGCTGATATATATTATTCGGGAAATGAAGAGTATTGGAATAAGATTGATATTGACTCGGATAATTATTCGTTATTTAATGCTACAGTGCACTTTAATGATGAATTTGAGGGTATACCTGAAATCAATTTATCTCTCAATGAAACAGTAACAATAGAAATCGATGGATCGGATAATGAAGATCTATATTTTACTCCTGAAAAAGACGGAACTTACCGATTTGTAATTGATGCAGAACCATCTGTTATGTTGAGCTATGTCAAAGTATCTGATTATGAGAGCGAAGATTGGTGTTGGGAAAATGAAGATTGGTTTTATGGTAAGAGTTCCTGGACTGTGGATCTTCAAGGGGGAGTGAGATATTACTTCAGGGCTTATTCAAATGACAATGTAATGTTATCCATAACAGCCGAGTGCATCTATGCTGAATGTGACCATACGGACACCACAAGCTATGAAGCAGAGGAAGCTACCTGTACTAAGGCAGGTTACACAGCAGGTGTGAAATGTAATGAGTGTACACTCTGGATCGAGGGTCACGAAAAGGTTACAGTTCCTCATATCGACGACGATTCCGATAACACCTGTGATGTCTGCGGTAATTCTATGTCTGATATCGCTGTAGGTGAAACCAAAACAATCGACATTATTTCCGATGAGATAACATATCTTAAGTTTATTCCTTCCGAGTCAGGTACTTATACCTTCTATGCTATTTCTGATGAGGATACATACGGTTATATCTTCGATTCAGAAAAGAATCTCCTTTATTTTGATGATGATTATTTGCGTTCGGATTTTTACGTTTCCTATTATCTTGAAGCTGGTGAGACTTATTATCTGGGTGCAAAATATCTTGATAGCGAAAGAGAAGGCTCATTCGATGTTTCTCTACACTTCGGGCCTCGTTCTGATTTCGGTGGTTGGGAAGATGACGATTGGGAAGATGATGACGATTGGGAAGACGACTGGTGGGATTATGTATACGAAAACGGTTTCGAGGCTGAGCGTGTAAGTGACGGCAATGTCTGCGTTATCAGAGATATGACCGATGCTAACCATAAGGCTTACGCTAATGACGGTGTTCTCGTTATACCCGAAACCGTCGAAGACTATCCTGTGGTAGGCTTCGCATCAGGACGGCTTCAGGATTATGATAATGATGTCAAAAGTATAACTATCCCTGCATCTGTACAGAGCATTCCCTACTATGCATTTACCGATAACGGCTTTGAAAACCTCGAAGAAATTATCGTAGACGAAAACAATGCAACCTATAAATCTATTGACGGCGTTCTGTATAATGCTGATGTTACTGAAATTTTAGCAGTTCCCCGTGCGTATAAGGGTGTGCTGACTATTCCTGCTACCGTACAGAATGTTGACAGTATCGTTCTTGTGGGTGTAAACGGTATTACAGACATCGTATATGAGGGCGAACAGGGCGTTGTTTTTGAAGGTAATGTTCTCTATAATGCTGACAAGACAAGAATTATCAAGGCCTTTGACCTTAAGGGTACATATGAAATGCCCGAAAGCGTAACCGAGATTGAGTGGTATGCCTTTGCTGATCTCGATGAGCTTAAGGATGTTAAATTCTCTCCCAATGTAACTGATATTACATATTATACCTTCTATGATTGCGATGCTCTTGAAGAGGTGGTAGCTCCCACAGCACTTCAGTCTATCGGCAGAAGCGCATTCGAAAGCTGTGATTCACTTAAAACGGTAGAGCTTAATGAAGGCCTGACTGAAATCGGTGTGAGAGCCTTTAACAGTTCAGCTGTAGAAAAAATAACTATTCCGTCTACTGTTACTGAGACCCTTGGTTCTTCTTTTGCTGACTGCGCAAACCTTAAAGAGGTTAATCTCGGAAGCGGAATGACATATGTACCTAACTCTATGTTCTCAGGTTGTACTGCTCTGGAAGAAATCATTATCCCGGAAAGTATAACAGAAATTTACTGGGGTGCATTCGAGGAAACAGGACTTAAGAAAATCGAAATTCCTGACAGTGTAGCATATATCTCCGCTGATGCATTCAGTGACTGTGACAGTATGAAGAGTGCAGTTATCGGTGACGGTGTTATCGAAATGGGCGGTGCATTCCGTGGCTGTGACGCTCTGGAAAAGGTAGTCTTAGGCAAGAGTATACAGTATTACGACTCAGCCTTCTATGGCTGTAATTCACTTAAAGAGGTTGTATTCCCCGAAGGCTTCAACGGCTACGGTGAGGATGCCTTCTCCAGCTGTGAAAACCTCGCTGATGTTTCACTTCCCGAATCAGTTCAGGCTATAGCCTACGGTCAGTTCAGAAACTGTAACTCTCTCGAGGAATTTGATCTTCCCGAAAATATCCGGAGAGTACATGCTCACGCCTTCGATGATAGCAAATGGTATGACGAGCAGGAGGACGGAGACATTTACTTCGACGATGCTCTTTACACATATAAGGGTGTTATGCCTGAAAATCACGAGCTTGTCGTAGAGGAAGGCACTAAGCTTATTGCGGACTCCGCCTACGAAAATGAGTATAACCTCAGCTTTATCGACCTTCCCGACGGACTTAAGTATATCGGTAACTGGGCATTCGAAAACTCAGGTGTCAAAGGTATCATAGTTCCCGATTCTCTTGAGCGTGTAGGCTACGGAGCTTTTTACGGCTGCTATGATCTGACAGATGTATACTATGCAGGTACTGAGGAGCAGTGGAATATGATCGAAATTCAGGATTATAACTACCACCTTACCTCAGGAAATATTCATTTCGAATATTCACGCTGCAGACACGAAAACACTGTAGAAGTCGAAGCAACCTCTACCGATTGCAGCGTACCCGGATTTACAGCAGGTGTACTCTGCACAGACTGTGATGAGTATATCTCAGGTCACAAAGCTATCGGCCCTGACCATAAGGATGATGACTTCAACGGTGAATGTGATGTATGCTTCGCAGCAGCACAGGAATTAGTATACGTTACTGACGGAAATCTCGTTTACATCGGTAAGGGTGAAACACGTTATCTGAAATTTGTTCCCGAGATAACAAAGATGTATGTACTCAGTGCAGAAAGCTCACGTGTGAAGACCATTAAGGTTTTAAACGATAAGTATGAGCTTTTAACCACACTTAATGATGAATATGGTTGGGTACGCAGGCCTGTCGAGCTTGAAGCAGGCGAGACATATTATTTTGCTGTTGAATTTGATTCAAAGGCTTTTAAGGGTGAATTCTGGTTTAATATCATTGATATCTATTACGGTTATGAAGACGGTTATGATTATGCAGTCAGAGACGGACAGGTTACTATAATGAATCATTATTATGATCAGGAAAAAGAGTTAACCGTTCCCGACTCATTTGATAATTATCCTGTGGTTGAAATAGGTTATGATTCATTTATAAATCATTATAAGGTAGAAAAACTTGAAATACCCGAAAATGTAACCAAGATAGTATATGGTGCTTTCGATGGTGCTCACAGTCTCAAGGAGGTATACCTTCCTTCTACTATTGAGTCTATCTGGACAGGTGCTTTCGAAGACAGTGAAAAAATCATTGATGTGTACTATAACGGCACAAAGGAAGATTTTAAGAATATCCGCGTTGAGTTCAATAACGAAGCTCTGCTTGATGCAAACATCCACTGTCTTGACGGTGATTTCGAAACTGTATTCACAGAGGGTGATTTCACCTACAGAGTGAACTTTATGGGTAACAACGGTACAGTAACCGTAGTCGAATATAACGGTAACGGCGGCGATGTAGTTATTCCCGAAAATGTAAGAGGTTATGATGTAGCAGAGATTTCCTCCGAAGCTTTCATTAATGGTTCTGGTATCACAAGTATTTCTATTCCCTCTACTATAACCAGAATGCATCACAGTGCCTTCAGCTTCTGTGATAGTATCGAAAGAGTTTACATTACCGATATTGCAAAGTGGTGTAATATCTTCTTCGATTACGAAACAGCTACACCTCTTTGTATGGATGCAGACCTGTATCTTAACGGTGAGCTTTTAACCAATGTTATAATTCCTGAAGGCGTTACACATATCAGTAACTATGCTTTCTACGGCTGCACAAGTATAAAGACTGTGGAAATCCCTGAAAGTGTAACTTATATAGGCTGGCGCACATTTAATTACTGCGATACTCTCAGCGATGTTTATTACCGCGGTGATGAAGAAATGTGGAATGATATCGATTTTGGTGACTTTAACACAAGTCTCGAAAATGCCGAAATTCACTTTATGTCAGGTCACGAGCATTCATTTGGTGAAGAAATCATTGCTCCCACCTGTGGTTGCGAAGGTTATACACTTCACACTTGTATGATCTGCGGTTACAGCTATGCTGATAATTACACCGATGCACTCGATCACGATTATGAAGCAACAGTTACTGCTCCCGACTGTGAAAACGCGGGTTATACAACATATACCTGTACAGTATGCGGTGACTGGTATACCGACGATTATACCGACGCACTCGGTCACGATTATACCGATACAGTAACAGCTCCCACTTGCCAGGCAGGCGGTTATACTACTCATATCTGTAATGTCTGCGGTGAAGGCTATACAGACAGCTTCACAGACAGTATCGATCATAATTATGAGTCTGTGGTTACACCTCCCACCTGTGATAAAACCGGCTTTACTACCCATACCTGTACTATGTGCGGTGACGTAATCGAAAATGAGGGTGTTGATGCACTCGGTCACGATTACAAAGCGGCAGTAACTGCTCCCACTTGTACAGCTAAGGGTTACACAACCTTCACCTGTTCAAGATGTGGTGACAGCTATACAGATAATTATGTAAATGCTACAGGTCACAATATGAAAGAAACTGCAGCTGCAGTAGCGGCTACCTGTACAGCAGCGGGCAAGACAGCAGTTCTCACCTGTGCTAACGGATGCGGCAAAACAGAAGGCGGTGCAGTAGTTTCTGCGCTCGGTCATGACAAAGTATCCCACTCAGGCAAAGCTGCTACCTGTACTGAGGGCGGATGGAAGGCATATGTGACATGTAAGAGATGTGATTACACTACCTATACCGCAACCAAGGCTCTCGGACACAGCTATCCCGACGATTTCAATATCGTTTATGATGCATCCTACAAAACAACAGGTGTAAAGATGAAGGGTTGTACACGTAAGGGCTGTGATGCTACTACAGGTCGTACAGTAATTCCCAGACTTACCCTGTCCAAGGTAAAGAATCTTAAGGCTACTCCTGATGCTAAATCCATCAAGTTCACCTGGAGTAAAGTGACAGGTGCTGAAAGCTATGAGGTTCAGTACTCCACTAACGGTAAAAAGTGGACGAAGGTAAAAGCTACCAAAAACAGCGCAACTATCAAAAAACTTAAGGCAGGCACAACCTATAAGGTAAAAGTAAAGGCAATTGCAGGTTCTAATAACGGTGCATTCAGCTCTGTTCTTACCACCTCAACTGAGCCTGTAAAGGTTAATGTTACAAAGGTTACTTCTACCAAATCAAAGCAGATTACCGTTAACTGGAAGAAGATAAGCGGTGTTACCGGTTATGAGGTTCAGTATTCTACTGCAAAGAACTTCAAAAAGAACACCAAGACCGTTACAATCAAAAAGCAGTCAACAGTCAAGACTACTCTTAAAAAGCTTACCAAGGGTAAGAAGTATTACATCAGAGTTCGTGCATATAAGACTGTGGGCAAGGCAAAGATTGTCGGCGCATGGAGCAGTGTTAAAAACATTAAATCCAAATAATTAACCTTAAGGGTCTGTAAAAGTGAAAGCTTTTACGGACCCTTTTTATTATTAGCATATCTTTTATTCATACTTTACTAATATTTATAAGATATATTTTCTTTGTACGGATAAATTTGGGATTAAAATTATGGAGGTAAAAATGAAAAGGCTGTTTACATTAATTTCAGTAGTTTCTGTTTTATTTTTCACTTTCTTTTCTTTTACGGTAAATGCACAGCAGGCCGGTTCTGACTCTTTATACGGAGAGGTAACCACAGCTGTGGCTGAGGCTGTCTCTGAGGAGGAGCCTTCCGTAGGTGAAGAGACGGAGAATATTATCCCTGAAGAACCGATGGCTCCCTGTAAATCTGAGCCGGTGGTTTCTCTCGAAGGAAAAACCATTATGATGGTCGGCAACTCGATGCTTTATTACGGCAACTGTGTAATTTACGGTGATGCAGGTAAAGCGGATTACGGCTATTTTTATCAGCTTATCAGCGCAAACGGTGAGAATGCCACAGTTCTTGACCATACCTACAGCGGTGCAACACTTAAGGAAATTTACCGCGATCATCTTAAAGATATGAGTCAGAAGGATAGAGATAAGGTGGATATCGTGGTTCTCGCCGAAGCTAACAAAGAGAATAAGGATCTTCTCAGCACCTGCAATAAAATAAAAGCTCTCTTTCCTGAAACCACGGAGTTTTTCTTTATGTGTAATCCTATGATGTACTATAACAATATAGAGAGTCTGCTTACGGGTACAGAAAAGCTCAGAGAATCCGGTATGCCTATGGTTGACTGGGGCAGGCTCGTCTATGATGTTTACTCGGGAAAGACAAAGGTTCCCGGTGCTCTTCATAAGTACGATTTTTGCAGCTTTATCATCGATAACACAGACTATAAGAGCGGTAACGGTCTGACCGTCAGCGGTAAGAAACCCGACATCAAGCATCCTAACCCTCTTTCAGGCTATATTTCTGCACAGATGCTTTACACAGCGATTACAAACCGCTCTGCTCTTTATACCGATTACAGCTTCTGTAATGATTCTTCCATTCACAGCCGTTTCAATATTGATGCCTTCGCACTAAATTATTATACTGGCACCAAGAGAACTAATTTCACGAGCATTTTCCGTTCACCTTCGGATATGTTCGGCTTGCAGAGTCTGATTGATACTTATCTTGCTGCTGAAGGCAAGCATCCTGTTTACGAGCTTAAGGCTGTTCCCGCTACCTGTATTTCAGGCGGTCTCAGTGCAGGATATTACTGTCCGATATGTGATGAGGTAGTAAAAGAACAGGAGTATATCAGCGGAAAGGGCGGTCATAAAATCATTTACAAGGAGGCTGTGGCTCCCACATGTACCAAGGCAGGCAGAACAGGCAGTGCTTACTGTTATGTATGCGGTGAATATCTTATCAAAGAAGCAGTTCTGAAAGCCACGGGACACTCTGACACAGTAGTCATATCTCAGGGCGGAATCGGTAAAAGCGGTATCAAAACAGTTACCTGTACCGTTTGCAAGGCAAAAACCTCTGAAACAAAAATTCCCGCAATTCAGAGCGTTACTCTGTCAACTACTGAGTATGTCTACGACGGAAAGGCGAAAAAGCCAAAGGTTACCGTGAAAACTACTGACGGCAAGGTTCTCCAGGCAGACAAGGATTACAAGGTTACTTATCCTGAAGGAAGAACAGCCATAGGAGACTATAAGGTCAAGATAGTATTTCAGAATAAATACATCGGTAGCAAGACTCTCACTTTTAAAATAAGAGCAGGTGTTACATCCTCTCTTACAGCTAAAAGCTATCTTACTTCCGTAAAGCTCACATGGAAAAAGGTGGATAACGCCACAGGCTACAGAGTATATCTTTATAATTCGAAAACAAAGAAATACCAAAAATATGCAGACACAAAGAAAACAGCTCTTTCAGTGAAAAAGCTTAAATCCGGTACTAAATATAAGTTCAGAGTAAAGGCATATACCGTAGTTTCGGGCAAGACATACATTACAGGATCATATAAGTATCTCGCGACTGTCACCAAGCCTGCAGCGGTTACTATCGATTCCGTTGCTTCACTTAAAAGGGGAGCGGTTTACCTTAAGTGGAACAAGGTATCGGGTGCAAACGGCTATCAGATTGCCTACGCTGATAATTCAAAGTTCAAATCTGTTAAAAAATCAAATATCAGCAGCGGTAATAAGAAAAGCTCTGCAGTAACAGGTCTCAAATCAGGTAAAAGATATTACTTTAAGGTCAGAGCTTACAAATCTATCAGCGATAAGAAGGTTTACGGACCCTATTCCGCAGTAAAAAATGCCATAGTCAGATGGTAAAATAAGAGGGGATTTTTATGAAAGACAGTAATAAAATCATTCTTAAAGAAAAACGTCAGCTTGAAAAATTAACCCGCATGCAGTCTAAAAGCACATGGGCGGGATATTTTGCGATGCTTCTGTTTTTAGTAGGCTTCGTAAATATTATCGATGAGGTTACGAGTAATCTTTCTGTTTCCGTGCAGTCGTCGTTTGTGACGGAGTTTTTCGTCAATAACGGTTTTCTCGGGAAAAGCTATACCTTTGAAGAAGGTCTTTCTCTGCATACATCCATCAGCATAATCAGCTATGTGTTCGGTATAATAACACCCTTTTATAAGGCTTTGGCTGACAAATGGGGCAGAAAACCTCTTTTCGCTCTTTCAACCTTCGGTATGAGTATAGGACTTTTCATTATATATTTCTCACCGAACTATCTTATGTTTCTTCTTGGTTACGGAATCATCGGATTTTTCTACAGTCACGATGTGCAGATTATATACATACTCGAGGAGTCTCCCGAAAAGCACAGAGCGCGAATTTACAGTATACTTAAAAGTCTGGGTATTTTCGGTGTAGTCTGTATTCCTCTCCTCAGAAATTTCCTTATGGGAAATGATGCGACCAAATGGAGAAGTATCTTTGCTTTTCCTGCTGTCTGCGGTGTTATCGCTACAGCGCTCATCCTTATCTTTGCAAAAGATACTAAGGTATTCCTTAAGGACAGAACAGCGTATCTTTCCATTCCTTACGAGGTAAGACAGGTCGAAAAGCGGAGAATAAAGGAAGAGAAAAAGGCACAGAGAAATCAGTCAGGCGTTTTCAATGCAGTAAAGTATATCTTCGCTAACAAGGATACAAAAAGTCTTATTATTTCTCATATTATATTTGATGCAGGTATGCCCGCCATCGCACTATATTATGAGTCTTCGATGCATATAGCAGGTATGACCACTGAGGATATTACCAAATCGCTCTTCGTTCTTCCTATAGTTTATGCTCTGCTTACTCTTTGTTCAGGATTCGTAGCTGACCTCATAGGGAGAAAGAAAACCGTAACTATAGCAGGTGTTCTCTGCGTGGTTGGTTTCATTCTTTTCGCTGTCGGAATCAATCAGCTGTGGAATCCTTATCTTGTAGGCGGACTCTGTGGCCTTTATCAGGGCTGTTACTGGATAGGCAGAGACTATATGAACATAATGATGACTGAAAAGGTTCCTACGGATATCCGTGCTTCCGTAGTCGGTGCTGAGGGTCTACTGCTTATAATCGGTCTGGCTGTGGGATATCTTCTGACCATTATAGGAATGCTCTTTATGGAAGTATGGCTTACATGTCTTCTCGTTGCTCTTCCCTGTGTGGTTGTTTCTGTCATTATGCTCGCTGTCAGGGTAAGTGAAACCAAGGGCGCAAATATGGACGAAGTGGGGGCAAATGTATGATAAGACATATCGTTATGTGGAAGTTCAAAGATTTCGCAGAAGGACTTTCAAGAGAAGAAAACATATTAAAAGTAAAAGCTATGCTCGAAGCCTTGCCTGAAAAAATCGATTTCATCCGTGAGATGCAGGTTCAGGTAAACGTAAATCCCAAAGAGGGGATGTATGATGCGGTTCTTCTGAGCACCTTCGATAATCTCGGGGATGTTGGTCGCTACCGTGTTCATCCCGAGCATAAAAAGGTGTCTTCTTATGTAGCTCTGATTAAAGAAAACAGAGCAAGCGTAGATTATGAGTTTTAAAGCAATATTAACTGATTAACATTTTGTTTAAACATAAGACTTGTTTTTGAACTTTTATTGAACATTCATAAAATAACTCGACTATTTTAAAGTTTTGTGTTAGTATTATTAAAAATTATGGTGACGGTTTATTGACAAAAGTACGGAGACTGTCTATTAAGGAGGAATAATGTATGAGAGCTGAAGAGAGTGTTCAGAATTATGCTTCTTCTGTAAGAATGTATACGAATTACACTGTCAGAGCAATCAAAAAAATCTGTAAAGAAATCGGTCCGCGTTTAGCGGGCAGCGATGCTGAGTACGAAGCACATAAGTACATAGCTGAAGAAATGAAAACCTGCTGTGATGAGGTTGAAATCGAAGAGTTCAAGCTTGCCCCCGAAGCATTTATGAGCTGGGTAAGAATTGACGCTGCACTTGTTATCATCGGTGTGTTATGCTCATTCTTCGGACTTCCTGCAGTAGCTATCGCACTTACAGCTGTAGCACTGGTTCTTCTTTTCTGCGAATTTCTTATGTACTGGGAATTTTATGATTTCCTTTTCCCGAAAAAAATATCTCACAATACTGCAGGTGTCAGAAAAGCCAGCGGTGAAGCAAAGCAGAGAATCATTTTCTCAGGACACGTTGACTCATCACACGAGTGGACATATACCCGTCTCGGCGGCAAGATTCTTCTTTTCGCAGTCGGCGGCTACGGTGTGGTAAGTATGCTTTACCTTCTCGTTTCATCCATCATCGCTCTTGCAAAGCCTGAAACATATGAGATTATCAAATGGACACAGCTTGCCTGTATTCCCGGTGGTATCCTTGTTATGTTCTTCGTAAACTTCAAACTTACTGTAGAGGGTGCTAATGACAACCTTACAGGTACAATGGCTTCCGTAGCTATTATGAAGTACCTCGAGGATAATAACATCCGTTTCGAAAACACAGAGGTTGTTGCTCTCGCAGCAGGTTCTGAGGAATCAGGTCTTCGCGGCTCCAGAGCATACACCAAACGTCACCTTGACGAGCTCAAGGCTATTCCCACAGCCTTCATCGGTCTTGAAACCTTCAGAGATTATGAAAGCATGGCTATTTATGCACGTGATATGACAGGTACCGTTAAAATGGATCCTCAGGTTTGTGCTCTCGTTAAAAAGGGCGGTGAGCTTGCAGGCGTTGATCTTCCCTACAGCTCAGTTTATTTAGGTGCATCTGACGGTGCAGCAGTTCAGAAGCTCGGTATCCCCGCTGTTACTCTTGCATCTATGGACCCCGGTCCTCCGAGATATTATCACACCAGAGGTGACACGGCTGACAATATGAATATGAAGACTATCGAAAAGTGTCTTGATATCGCTCTTCAGACTCTCTTTATCTATGACGAACAGGGTCTCAAGGACAGCTATTAATTGAATTTTTAGCAGGTATTGCTTCGGCAGTACCTGCTTTTCTTTTTCTTAAGATTAATTTAATTGACTTGATTATAATGCGGTGATATAATATATAAAAATAAAGCATCGGCAGTGAATGTAATGAAAAAAAGAAAAAAACAAAAATATAATAAAACTATACTGACTGTTCTTTTTGCCGTGGCATCGGCGGTCGTTTTTTCAGTGGCGGTAATCAGCCATTTTTCAGTTTCAGAGGTAAATCCTTTCGCAGGGGAGCCTTATACAGCGGAAACCTCGGTGACTGAATCAACTACAGAGGAGCCCTCGACAGAGCCGCAGAAAATCAGTAGTGAAACAGGCAGAATAATCGTAAATCCCGAGCAGGAGCTGTGGAATCTCGTGGTAGTAAATATGGACAGAGAAATGCCTTCGGGCTATAAGCCTGAGCTTAAGGAAATTTTTTCGACAGGATATTATATGGATGAAAGAGTGGTACCTTTTTATGAGCAGATGTACACTGCTGCTAAAAAGGACGGAATAACTCTTACACCTTATTCCGGCTACCGCTCTTATGAGAGACAGGAAAGAAACTATAAAAATCTGACCGAAACCTATATGTCGGATTACGGTCTTACCCGTAAGGAGGCGGCGAAGAAGGCTGCCACTGTTATTCTTCCTCCCGGAACAAGTGAGCATAACTTAGGCCTTGCTATGGATATCTGCAATACAAAGGATTCCTTTGCTTTTACTAAGGAATATCAGTGGCTTACGGAGAATGCTCACAAATACGGCTTTATACTCAGATATACAGAAGAAAAGATGAGTGTGACGGGTATCGTCGATGAGCCCTGGCACTGGAGATATGTAGGAACGGAATATGCCGAGGATATAAAAAACAGCGGTTTATGTCTCGAGGAATATCTGCAGATGAAGGGAATAAAATTCTGATAAAAATTTTACGAAAACTATTGACAAAAGGCGCACTGTGTGATAATATATCTGCACAACAAAGCAGAGCAGTGCGTTCTCACCTTCGGAATTTCGTTTCCTGTCGGTCAATAAACTATCTTTTTAGTGTATTGGTGCGTGAACGGCTTGCTGTTCACGCTTTGATTTTATTCGGGAAAACCGATAAACATTTTTGGAGGTGCATGAACATCGCTATCAAAGAAATGCAAATCAATGAAGAGATTAATGACAAAGAGCTCCGTGTCATCCTCGGTGACGGTGAAGTACTTGGCATTATGTCAGCAGAAGAAGCTTTAAAAATTGCCGAAGAAAAAAATCTTGACCTTGTTAAGATCGCTCCTCAGGCAGTTCCGCCGGTTTGTAAGATTATGGACTACGGTAAGTACCGTTTTGAGCAGACCAAGCGCGAAAAGGAAGCAAAGAAAAATCAACACGTAGTTGAAATCAAAGAAATCAGACTTTCGCTTAACATTGACACGCATGACTTCGAAACCAAGGTAAACCATGCAAGACGTTTTCTTACAAGCGGTAACAAGGTAAAGGTGTCTATCCGTTTCAGAGGCCGTGAAATGGCTCATACAGAGCACGGTATCACCACTATGCAGCAGTTTGCAGAAGCTTGTCAGGAATTCGGTAATCTTGAAAAGGCTCCTAAGCTCGAAGGTAAATCAATGATGATGTTCCTGGCTCCTAAGCCAAAAAAGTAATAACAGGAGGAATTAA
>CALCHE010000235.1 GCA_937901145.1 uncultured Clostridia bacterium | reverse complement strand
TTCTGTATAAGCCTGAGATCACTTTCCGTCAGAAGGACATAAGTGCCTCTTTCTCTTTCGTTAAGATAATTTGTGTTCACGGAGAATACGGAAGCACAGTTCGGACACACGGAAATGTAAATATTTTTATCTTCGCCCTTGATTTTTGCCACAAGTGTGGTATCCTTTGTATTGAAGAGTCTCATTGAAACGGTCTCTTTACAGGCGGGACATGTAACATTGTTTGAAACGCCGATGTCAAAAGCAGATATTTTATTGTAGTTTTTTATAGCCATAGTAGTTCCTCCTCAGAGAGTGTATCTACATTTTAATTTGTTTTTAGTTTTATGTCAAGAGGAAGTGTATTTATATGAAAAGATTTATACTTATTTTTTCTCTTATTCTGTTTCTTTTCTGTGGCTGCGGTAAGGAGGATAACCTCAGTCCTTATGTGAGCGAGACAGCTCTGCAGACTCAGCAAGCCTCTGAAGGTGAAAAGGAAACCACGGAAAAGCTGAAGGCGGAAAACTATGTTTCCGCACCCACGGAAGTTGCTGCGGTACAGCCGGAAAACACACAGAAAGGCAGTTCTCTCTTTGCTGCTTCGTGGCTCAGCTATATGGAGCTTTCTCTCGTCAGCGGAAGAAACACGAGGGACGCTTATACAGCCTATATTGACGGAATATTCGATAATATGAAAAAGGTAGGAATTACCGATGTTTTCATTCAGGTAAGACCCTTTGCCGATGCTTTCTACCCGTCAGATATTTTTCCTTCCAGCGCCTATGTGGCATCTCAGCAGGGCGGTGCTATGCCCTTCGATGTTTTCGGTGTTATAACCGAAAGAGCGAAGATGAGAAATCTTTCTGTTCACGCCTGGATAAATCCCTACAGAGTAAGTCACGGAAATGATATAAAGGCTCTTTCTGAAAAAAATCCCGCCCGTCTTATGTATAAAGAGGGAATAAACGATGATGTTACAGTAACAGAAAACGGGATATATTTTAATCCCGCCTCGGAAAAGGTAAGAAAGCTGATAGTAGACGGGGCGAGAGAGCTTCTGGAAAAATATGACATAAAAGGAATACATATCGATGACTATTTTTATTTCGGAAACTGCGGTGATTTTGACTCCCGTCAGTACAGTGTCTACACATCTCTCGGAGGAAATCTTGACCTTCCCTCCTGGAGAAGAGAAAACGTCAGCACACTCCTTTCCACTCTTTATTCAGCTGTGAAAGCTTTCGGCCAGGATAAAATCTTTTCCGTAAGTCCCGCAGGTGACATAGCCAGATGCTACAATGAAAACTATGCCGATGTTTATCTTTGGTCCCGCGAAGAGGGCTACTGCGATATGATAATACCTCAGATTTATTTCGGATTCGAAAATGAAAAGCAGCCCTTCTCTCAGTGCCTCGAGGACTGGCTGGCTCTGTGCAGGGGCGGAAATGTGAAGCTTACGGTGGGTCTTGCGCTTTATAAGGCAGGTCTGGAGGATATCCATGCCCTTTCGGGAAAGGATGAATGGGTGAACAATCATAATATAATTGCCCGACAGGTTCAGCTTCTTAAAGAGAAAGGCTGTTACGGATACGCTCTTTACAGCGGAACATACATTGATTTTAATGAAAAAACTTTAGCTGAAGAGTTAAATAATTTCAAAACTATGGTATATTAAAGGTTAATGTGTTATAATCAACCGATTAAATATTATACGGACGGTCAGAAATGAAAAAAATTAAACTAATTATTTCTTCCATCTGCGTCAGCTTAGCTATAATTATCTGCGCAGTAATGGTGCATCTTTCTAATAAAAATTTCGTAGAGGATGTCTTTATCGGAAACGACATTGAGCACGGAGTGGATGAATATCTTATAAGTCAGGGTTATATGAAATTCCCTGAAAAGGAAAAGGTTGTGTGGCTGGTAGAAAATACGGATACAGACTTCGTAAAGGACAGCGAAAAGCTCGGCAAGACACTCAAAAGCATAGAAAAGTCAGTTTTCGACACTGTATTTATCCGCAGTGAATATTTTTCTGCAGAAAAAAGTGAGCATTCTTACGGTGACAGCCTTTCGGAAATCAGTGATATTGTCTCTGCTTTAAAAGAACAGGGGAAAAAGACTTATCTGGAAATGCATACCGATTCTGATGAAAAGGTTTTCGGGGAGATTTCGTCTCTTTGCGACGGAATAATTCTGCGGAATGATAAAAAAATGAGCCCTGAGAAATTTAATTTTCTTCTGTCTAAGTCGGTAAGAAGCATCAGGAAATATGATGAAGAGATAAAAATTCTCGTTAATCTTCCTTTTGATTACGATATATCGAAGCTTAATAAAAAGATAGTTGACGGTGTATGTACTTTTATTGACGAAAATTCAGAGCTTTCTTCACTGTCTCTCTGGGATAAAACACTTAAGCTTTCCGACAGCAGTTTTTACTGCACGGTAGATGTGAATGTGAATGAGGATGGGGCAAGATTTCCCTTGTCTGCCCTTTATGAACTCAGAAACTGCGAAAGTCTGTCTGCGGTAGCCTTTTCTTCCTGTAAAGGTGTTACTAAGGATACGGAAGGGGCATTTTCTGCAGTAAATAAATATCTTTCGAAAGGTATCGTGCCTGACATTGCTTTCAGAAGCCTGAGCATCACAGGCTATGACGGATCTCTTATTGAAACTGAACAGTTCAGCACAGAGATAGAAATATGCGGCTCGAGTATGTATCCCTGCTATGTAAACGGTGAGGAAACAGAACTCGGTGAAAAAGGCAGTAAAAAAATCACCTTCAATCTTTCGGAGGGTGAAAACAGGTTTACTGTCAGTCAGGGTGGCGAAACCGTCGAATACAGAGTAAAAATGAATTTCAGTGGTGAGATCATACGTACTGTTATGCCTGCAGAGAGCCTGACTGTTCAGCCGGGAGAGGTGATTACCGTAACTGTAATCGCTTACAGCGGTGCAGATATTACCGTAAAACTCGGAACCAAAGAATATAAAGCTAAATGTGAATCGGGAGCAGAAACAGGTTATGCAGCATTTACCGCTAAAATAAAAATGCCGAAAACCCGTGAACAGGTGGAATCCTTAGGTATGATTACCGTTATCGGTTCCGTAGGTGAAAATACTGTTCAGCAGAAGGGTGCTATGATTTACTGCGGAGAAGAAATGACCACTCTTCCGCCTGAAACTACAGGGGATAAGGAAACAACTACCGCCATTCAGCTTGGTAATTTCGTTCAGGAGCTGATAAACGATAACTACGAATATACGGTTCCGTATACTACGAGACCCTATACTCCGCCTACGACCGTGCCCTATAATCCGGTATACGAGGCTATGACGGGTAATGTAATGTGTATCGTTACTGAGCCCTATGCCGACACAAGACCTCTCGTTTATAATGACGACACATATATGCCTGCTTATTCCACTCTCGTTCAGGGAACTATGGACTATGTTACGGCAAAGAGCAGTGCTTTTAACAGTGATGAAAACGAAACGGTTTATTTTTATGAGCTGGCATCTGGCAGAAAGGTAAAGTGTGAACATGTTCAGCTCACGAATGCCAATGTAGGAAATAACAGTCTTTCCGTTGTGTCATCTTCGGCTGATAACGGCACCCTTACCATCCGTCTTAAAACTGACTGGAAGGTGCCTTACGCCATCACTCACACTCCGCAGAGCTATTATTCGGGACATGGAGCGAAGTACAATATAAGCTCCTTTAATGCAAACTATATTCAGATTGATTTTTACCATACTGCTTCCGTATCTGGTAATGTCGAAACTAAGGGCAGTAATGTGGTTTCATCAGCCACCTGGAACGTTTCGCAGAACGAAAACAGAACAACCCTTTATATGCCTCTTTCGTCAGGAAAATACTACGGTACCTCTGTAGAATATGATGAAAACGGCTATATGGTAATAAGAATACACAATAAGCCTCAGTCTCTGCAGGGAGCGGTAATTCTTCTCGATCCGGGTCACGGCGGAGAGGATCCCGGTGCACTCGGTATCGGAGATCAGGTGCACGAAAGTGACATCAATATCGCTGTAGCTTATGCCGCGAGAGATGCTCTCCGTGCCAAGGGAGCTACTGTTTATCTTACCAGACCGGGAAATGAAAACATTTCTCTCGACGAAAGAAAGAACATCGCGCAGAGTGTGGAGCCTGACCTTTTTGTCAGCATCCATTCCAACGGCTCGGAAAATAAAAACGCTATAGGCACAGCCGTTTATTATTATAAAGGCTTCTCACAGCCTCTGGCTGATAACATTTACAGCGAAATGATAAAGGTGTTTAAGAACAATCTTTACTACGGACAGCAGTCTCTTTATGATGACCTCTCCGACGGAGCGAGATATTATCCCTTCGCTGTGACGAGAATAGAGGACTGTCCTTCCGTTCTTATCGAAACGGGTTATGTGACCAACGATGCAGAGTGCTATAAGCTTATTCAGTCCTCAACCCATCAGCTTTTCGGACAGGCAATCGCAAACGGTATAGAAAAGACTGTTTTAAGCTAACATAAAATATCTCGCCGCCAGCATAGCGATAACCGAAGGAATGCCGCCGAAAGCACTGACGGATAAAGTGATTGCGTTGATGCCGAGCGTAACTCCTGTCATCTGACTTAAGACATTTACAGCGAAAAGTGAGCCTATCCCCGACAGTGAGGAAAGAAACAGACATCGGAAAAAATGTCGGGATTTTACGAAAACGCTTACCGTAATTATCGCTGAAACTATAAGGCAGATGCATAAAAAAGTTGTCTGACTACCCATAAAAACCACCTTGCACTTTTTATTTTAACAGTATATAATATATGATATGATTCAGGAGAGTGATAATATGAAAATTTTAAAGCTTACACCCGCTGTTAAAGATTACATCTGGGGCGGAACACGCCTTTCGAGAGAATATGATATCGTTTCCTTCGCTGACAGACAGGCTGAGGCATGGGTGCTTTCATGCCATGAGGCAGGTGAAAGCATTATTGAGAATGCTGATTTCAGCGGCAGAACCCTTACCGATGTTCTTCAGAATGAGGGCAAAAACTGGCTGGGTAAAAACTGCGAGAAATTCTCCGATTTTCCTATTCTTATCAAGCTTATTGACGCCAAGGATAATCTTTCCGTTCAGGTGCACCCTGATGACGAGTATGCACAGCGTGTGGAGGGTGAATTCGGTAAAACCGAGGCCTGGTACATTGTGGACTGCGATGACGATGCAGAGATTATCTACGGCTTTAAAAAGGATGTTTCAAGCGAGGAGTTCAGAAAGAGCATCGAGGAAAACACTCTCCTCGAATATGTAAACAGAGTAAAGGTCAAAAAGGGTGATATCTTCTTTATCGAGGCAGGTACCCTCCACGCTATCTGTAAGGGTATCCTTTTAGCCGAGGTTCAGCAGAACTCGAACACCACCTACCGTGTTTACGACTACGGCAGACTCCAGAACGGCAAACCCCGTGAGCTTCATATTGAAAAGGCTATCGATGTCACAAGCACCAAGGCTATTCCCGCTGACGGAAAGCCTCAGGGCGAAACAGAAAAGAAGGACGGCTACAGCGAAACTCTGCTCTGCTCATGTGAGCTTTTCACCGTTAAGAGGCTCGATGTCGAGGAAAAGGCAGTAATCACAGCTGATGAAAGCTCCTTCGTTTCTCTCGTGGCATTAGAGGGTAACGGTGTGATAATGCACGGTGACAGCTGTGTTACTCTTTATAAGGGTGAAAGTGTGTTCATTCCTGCAGGTATGGGCGAGGTTGAGATTTTAGGCGCAGTTACGGT
>CALCHE010000234.1 GCA_937901145.1 uncultured Clostridia bacterium | reverse complement strand
ATATGCTACTGTCAATGATTTGCATTACAGACTGGACGATGAGGGCAAATGGCAGAAAATAACCGATGAACAGCTCGAAAAGCAGAATAAGGTTATAGGTATTCTCGGCATTACTCCTTCAGAGTACTGGAGTAATAAGCAGGAAAACGATATGAAAGCATTATATCCCGAAAAATATGCTGTACTTCAGGAACGAGGTGTTTCTGTGAAGGAATACAAAGAGAAATATGAAGAATCAGCATTTATTTATACGGATGATTTCTCCTGGGCGGCAGATAATCCCGAAAGCTATGCACTGTCAAAGGCGGTGACGGATAATCTTGCAGAGTACAGAAGTTACACCAGTAAGCTTTACGAAATCAGAGCAGACAAGGACAGAAAAGGTAAATCCATCAGCGGCAGTGCCAAGAGAAAGAAGAAAGCGTACATCTGGAGTCTTGACATCGATGAGGGCGCAAAGTACATCCTTTTCAGAAATGAGTACAAATCGGATGATACTTATAACGGTGCCATTATCAATTATCTTCTCAGAAGAAATGATATTTCCTATGAGGATAAGAAAACAATTCTGACGGAGCTTGATTTCAAGATAGACAGTAAGGGGCGAATCACATGGAATTAAGAGGTGACGGATATGAGTAAACAGGACAGACAGGTGGTAAGAACTGCACCGGAGCTTGAACGTAAACTCGGCGGGCAAAGAAGAAGCTCGTCGAGTGACTTTTCGGGTTCGGATCCAATGGTAGAGCAGATTAATCAGGCCCTGCAGCAATATATGAACAGGACCAATGCAGAGATTAAAAACCTCAAAGATAACATGGGATACCTTACTCCACAAATTGATATTACTGATATCGAAGGCGGTCACAGAATCACGATTACAGATAAAGACGGCACTGAGAGTTTCGATGTTATGGATGGGACAGGCGGAACTACAGGTACAGCGGCAGACTCTGAAAAGCTCGGCGGACAGTTACCGGAATATTATGCGAAAGCAAGTGACATACCGAGCCTTGAGGGGTATGCGAAGACAAGCGAAATACCAAGCCTCGATGGGTATGCAAAGACATCTGATATTCCGAGTCTTGAAGGATATGCAAAGACGAGTGATATACCAAGCCTTGAAGGGTATGCGAAGACATCTGATATACCTACTGTTCCGTCAAAGGTGTCTGCCTTTGAAAATGATAAAGGTTATCTCACGGAGCATCAGGACTTAAGCGGATATGCTAAAACAAGTGATATTCCGTCAAAGATATCAGCCTTTGAGAATGACAAGGGATATCTTACACAGCATCAGGATTTATCTTCTTATGCTAAGAAGAGTGAAATACCAACTATTCCGTCAAGCCTACCTGCAAATGGCGGTAATGCTGATACAGTAGACGGCTACCATATAAGAAAAGTAACGGACGCAAGTGATACAGGGCAAACAGGCTATATCACTTTTATTGTGTAAGGGGTGATTGAATGGCAACGGCATTTACTTTTAATAAATTAGTCGGTGATATTTCATCAGGTAGTAGTTTTGTAGTTAACAAGTTAGCGAGTGGTAACACAGCGAGTGTTGTAGCAGTGTTTAATGCACAACCCTATCTTAAACGCTTTAAGAAAGTTTATATGAAAATAGGCTCGGTTAAAGTTGGCGGTCAAAACATTTTCAATGAGGAAATAAAAATATCTTACGAGTTTGGTACTTTTAGCGGTAGTACATTTTATCCATATAGCGGTTATAATGGAGTCGCAACGCCCAGTGACACAGTCTCCGAAAAAGATGGGAATACCTCATCATCCGCCGAAATCACGTTAGATGTAGTCCCAGAAAAAAATCTTTACGTAGCATTCAGAATAACTGTCAGCTCAACCATTTCATCTCGTGGTGCTGAGGTGGTTATGTCAAATTTTCAGTTTTCGGCAGACTTGGAGAACTATAACTCACACCTTTATACTTTCGTATCGCCCGAGGAAGGTGGACTTGTCACAGGTGGCGGTAGTTACACGGATGGGTCAACAGCAACTCTCACGGCAATACCTAATTCGGGTTATAAGTTTGTTAAATGGGATGACGGAAATACCCAAAATCCACGAACTGTAACGGTTATAAACGGTGTAACCTACACGGCTTACTTTGAAGTGGACAAAATCAACAATATTCTGATAGACACAGCAAAGCCTAAAAAGATATTGATTGATAATCAAGAGGTAAAGGCAATTTTTGTCGATACTACAAAAGTCTATGGGTAATAAATCACACTCTTGGTGAGGGTGCTTTAAATATTAAATATGAAAGGATGAAAAACAAATGAAAAACTATCTCATTTATCCCTGTAAGACTATGAGAATCACTCAGAGCTACACAGGAACCACATCACATCTGCCTCATATGACAGGCAAGCCGAAGGATTATCCTATCGACGAAGGCTGCAGTGATACCGGCAGAGACTACATCTACTGTCCCTGTGATGCTATGAAAATCAAGCGTATTTACGGCGTAGGTACGGGCGGTACTAATACTATCTGGCTCGAGAGTACCGAGAAGGTTCTCTTCGCTGACGGTACGAAGGGATACTGCACACTTCTCATCACCCATCCCGATGATGCTGACCTTAAGAATCTTAAACCGGGACAGGTCTTCACCCGTAAAGAAAAAATCTGCCGTGAGGGTAAAGACGGTGCAACAGGCAACCACTTCCACATAAGCGGCGGAAAGGGAAAGGTACAGGGTACAGGATGGATTAAAAACAGCAATAACAAATGGGTGCTCACAACAACAGGCAGTGCCCATAAACCGGAAAAGCTTTTTTATGTGGACAGTAATTTTACTAAAATCAAGGATACAAAAAATCTGATTTTTAAATTCGTACCCGAAGAGAAAAAATATGTCACGGGAAAGCATATGGTCACAAGAGCGCAGCTGCTTAATGTCAGAACAGGTCCGGGAACAGAGTATAAAAAGAAAAAGTTTACAGAGCTTACTAAAAATGCACAAAAGCAGATAACTTATCTTTGTTCGGGTAAAAAGGCAGACGGATATGTGATCGGTACGGTTTTCACCGTATACGAAGTAAAAGACAACTGGGGCAGAACTCCCTCAGGATGGATATGCCTTGATTATTGTGAGGTGATGTAAATGGAAAATGAAGTAATTATTTCTTTGCTCAGCCTTTGCGGTACTCTTGCCGGCTCCTTTGCAGGTATCATCACCTCGGGTAAGCTTACTAACTACAGAATCACCGAGCTTGAAAAGAAGGTTGAAAAACACAACAATCTTATTGACAGAACCTATAAAATCGAAGAAGAACAGGAAATTGAAAAAGAAAAAATCAAGGTCATCAACAACAGACTCAAGGACCTTGAAGAATACCACAAATAACTTTTAAAAGGAGAGATATAAATGAAAAACAGTATTGATATCACACCTGTTATCGAACTTGCAATTACAATCATTTCCGCCCTTATAACCCTTTATGTTATACCCTATTTAAGACAGAGGCTTTCCGAGGAAAAGTTCAGAAGACTTTCCTGTGCCGTATCAATGGCGGTAAAAGCTGCAGAGCAGATATACGGCAGTAAAACAGGTCAGCAGAAAAAGGAATATGTAATTTCTTATCTTAAAACAAAAAACATAGCCTTCAACCCTGATGAGGTTGAAGCTATGATTGAAAGTGAAGTGTTTAAAATGAATGCAGGGTTGCGGGAGAGTAATCCATAACGGTTTACACTCAGTCCGCAAACAAAGTAGCAAGTAGTAAGTAGCAAGTAGTAAGGAAAACCGCAAGCGGTTTTAATGCACCAAAGGTGCAATTCATGAACATAGTTCAATTCATGGCGTAGCCAATTCATGCCGTAAGGCAATTCATTCTGTAGCGGTCGATGCCCTCATCGACCGAAAGTCTATCGCAAATTAAAAATCAAACGTAGGGCAGGGGCTTGCTTCTGCCGTCAGGTCAGTATTATCCCTGTAGCGGTCGATGCCCTCATCACCGTCGATTAACCACAAAATTAAAATACACTTGTAGTTCAGTCGCCCTCGTCTGTCCGTTGTGTCTTAGATCAAATCAGACTTCGTTGTCCGTCACATCAAAAAACAAACCGTTGAAAAGCTTGTGCTTGTCAACGGTTTTTATGCTTTGCTATGATTTTCTTTTAATTATAAACCTAAAGGCTCTGAGGGATTCACATTAACTGATTCGTACACTTCCTCAAGATCTGCCTGAAGTGAAGCGGGAGCAACGGGAACCTGAGGTGAAAGAGTGGAAGGCTGAGTCTGATAAGCCTGAACTGCTACAGGCTGCTGAGGAGCTGCCTGATAAATAGGAGGCTGTACTACCTGTACAGGCTGCTGAGGATCAGCGTACTGAGGGTAGGGCATCGGATACTGGGGAGGAATGATTCCCTTTTCCTTGCCTGCTTTTTTATTTGCAGCTTCTTCTAAGTCAAGTTCTTCTTCACTGTATTCGGGAGTTTCAACAGGCTTTGTGTCGATGATCTGCTGAAGAAGGTTTATTGCTTCTGATACACCCTTGAGAAGTGCGGCTAAAACACCTGCAACTACAACTGCAAGAGAGAAATAAACAAATCCCATTGACTCACTCACTGCAAGAACAACACCGCCTGCAATTGCACCTAAAATAAGCACAACGAG
>CALCHE010000233.1 GCA_937901145.1 uncultured Clostridia bacterium | reverse complement strand
ACGGCGACTATACAATTTCAGTCGGAACTTCGAGCACCGACATCAGAAAAACCTTCGAGGTAAAAGTACAAAACAGCTTAATTTTAACAGACGAATAACATCAAAAAAGCCCCTGAATTTCAGAGGCTTTTTTCACAATAGAATATGAATTTTTATCAATTCGCAGAAAAGTATTTTTTAATAGCAAAAGGAACCACACAGCAACCAGTAATAGAATTACTGATGAAAGCAATGCAGACTGTTTTACAGTAGGATTCGGGCTAGGCGCAAGATTTGTATATGATGCGTTTGTAAAAAGATAATCTGAGATATTAAAACTTTGTATCAATGTAGTGATAAGTCTTGTTCTTACTGTGCTATAAACCTCCAAGATACAAAACAAACAGCAGAAACTACACTTTGGCCGAACCCTTTAAACCAATCACTATCGGGAGCAAACAAATAAAAACAACCTCCTTGATTTTGTTCAGCTACGAATCAGGGAGGTCATTGCATATTTCAGAGGTTTTATTCTATATGTGAAAGTGTCATATCGACAGCCTTTTCAATATCTACTGTATTCATACCCATAAGGGATGTGTGGATTTTGCCACCGATAGGCTTTTTCCATTCATCACCGATACAGTCAATGCCGCCTCGCATGCCGAGAATTGAACCGACTGTTGCCGCATTGCTGTCCGTATCAAAAGCCATAGATACAGCCGTACAGATTGACTTACCGAAGTCACCATCACCGTAGAGAAGAGCCGCTGTGACTATCATAGCATTTACGATTACATGAGTCCAATCATGCTCAATGTGCTCGTCAAATCTCGAATGTACAAGCTCAAAAACTTCATCTATAGTTCTGCCGTTTTTGTAGCCGTCAATAATCTCCGCAACAGCTTCGTAAAGTCTTGAGGTTGAGGGTATCTGTGCAAGACCGCCTAAAATGATATCCTCGAGATTATCTGTAGCCGCAGCTATTGAAACCATAGCGGCTTCAAACATTTCGCCGTAAATGCCGTTTTTAATATGAGAAAGTCTCGCATCGTTATACGCCATTTCTGCCGCTTCCTCAGGCTCACCGGGGTTTATATAACCGAAATAGTCACCTCTGATCTGAGCGCCGACCCATTCACGGCAGACATTTTTATAAATTGCCGTGACAGGAGGCTCAATGCATTTTATAAGGTTTACATAAGCCACCCTTTCAGCCGTAAAATATGAAAGTGCCGACTGATATTTAAGCCAGGCCGTACCTACATCCTCTGTGTCAAACCATCTGCCGAAATCTTCTACGATACATTGATTGAGAACCACATAGTTTGTATCGTCATCAACAGGCATACCGTCACAGTTATCTCCGTAGGCCTTACCCTTAAGCATATGCCTATAATGAGAGCAGACCTCATCGGTAATATCAGCAGTCTCAATATAGCGATACATAGGATAGTTACCAGTTTCCTTCAGGAAAGGAATAAGCTCCTCGCTTTTCATAAATTCAACAGGCTTTCCTAAAAGACATCCGCAGGCTTTACCTGTCCAGGCACCGAGGAGCTTTTTACGCAGAGTCTCCTCATCGGGCATCACTGCCTCGAAATCGTAATCCTCACGAAGCTTCTTGATCTTTTTATACTCGTTCGGCTCCTCATATTTATAATCGGAACGCATTTTTGCGCCCATTACGATTTCAAAGAGAGTGTCACATATTTTTGTTTTTGCTTCGCCGCTTTTCATCTTTGCAGCAGCTTCAAATATATCCTTATGCTTTTCAATATCAAGACCTTCTTCAACACACTGACGGTACTCTGCCAAAATATCACCTGAATATCGGTTAAAGCCCTCTGCGTGAGAGTGGTCAATTTTAATTTCAGTATCATAAATCTTGGAAAACACAATATCACCTCATATAATCTCTGTGCTGTGATTATATCACAGTCTTTTTCCTTTTTCAATAACAGTACAGACAAGTCTTGTCAAGGTAACTTTTTTATGATAAAATAAATATACAAATTACAAAAAGGAGAAAATGAAAATGTTAGGCTTAGGTAAATGGGAATGCAAAGTAAAAGCACTGTTTTTCTCAGGAGAGGCTGTGCTTGAAATTTATGACAATAACGGTGAATACGGCTTCAGAATTGAAGTTGAGGATTTCAAGAATCCCGAAATCATTGTTAAGGATGTTGAGGTTGACGATGATACACTGACCGCTACTGTTCAGGTTGACCTTCTTCCCGATAAGGATATTATCGCAGAAATGGAATTTGACGGCGACAGCTTTGACGGATTTTTAAAAGTACCTCTTATTGGCAAGGTAAAGCTTAAAAACTGTAAAAAAATAGGATAAAATACTAAAAATCATAACCATCTTCCGGACGGTTATGATTTTTTATATGTGTTATTTAATTTGAAGTATTTCCTCAACTGTAGGCATTGAGCCTTGTGCTCCCATTCTGCTCACAGCAACCGAGCCTGCCTTATTACCGATGTCGCAGGCGACAATAATATCACCGCTTCTGACATATTCCAGAGCCAAAGCGGCAGTAAAGCAATCACCGGCGGCGGTAGTATCAACTACATTGCTTTTGTAAGGTGGGAAAAGTCTCAGTTTGTTTCCGTCCCAAAGAGAACAGCCTCTTTCGCCAAGCTTGAGGACAACAAATTCAGCCTTGCTTCTTTGCTTTAATATTTCAGAGGCCTTCAGTATACTTTCTTCATCGGTGGGATAAATACCTGTCAATGCGGCAGTTTCACTTTCATTGGGTGAGAGTATTGTTATTCCCTGCATCTTTTCGAGACAGATATTCTTTGGCGGTCCGCAGTCAACAACAGTTGTTATTCCTTTTTTTACTGCGTAGTTTGCAGTAGCTATAACTGCATCTTCGTTGATTTCAAACTGTAAAAGTAAAAGCTCTGTGTCAGTAGGAATTTTCTGTGTTGCTTTTTCGGGAACAATTTCACCGTTTGCACCCTCATAAATGATTATTCTGTTTCTGCCTTCACCGTCCAGAAGAATAGCGGCAAGACCTGTTTGCGAGCCGTCTGTTTCAATATCTGAAATATCAATGTTATTATCCTTCAGATTCTGCAGAAGCTTGTCACCGTTTGAATCCCTGGCAACCTTACCTATCATCTTAACCTGTGCTCCGAGCTTTGCCAGAGCGACAGCCTGATTTGCACCCTTGCCGCCGTTTGCGTAGCCGTACTCAGTACCGAGAACATTTTCACCTGTTTCAGGAACTTTCTGCATACTAAGAATCATATCCATATTCAGACTGCCTACAACAGTTGCACGAATATCCTTATACATAGCTTCACCTCATAAATTCTCGCTGTTATCATGACAATTATATCACAGCAAATTTTTAGAGTCAACGAATCAGCTACAAACCTCAAAAGTTTCCTTATATCTTCTCTTGCCTTAACCTTACCATTGGTATATAATAACATCATCAGTAAAACTTAAGGAGTGCAAAAAATATGGAAAAGAACAAACTCTCAGTATGGCAAAGCGCCTGCATAATCACAGGCTACGGTGTCGGCGGCGGTATTATGGCTATGCCCTACCTTGCCGAAAAGAACGGCATTT
>CALCHE010000232.1 GCA_937901145.1 uncultured Clostridia bacterium | reverse complement strand
GCCATTTGAACGGAGTGATAAATTTATGCGTATTCTTATGAGAGCACAGATGCAGCACGATAAAGCATTTAACCCTCACGAGGTTCTGCTTAAAAATCTTATGGGCGGAAACATCGGTAACTGGCTTTATCAGTACAGCCTTTTCAGAGCGCTGATGACTGATGAAAATACTACTATCGATATTTTCAATCCTACCAAACAGACAGTAGATGCAGAGTTCATCGAAAAGGTTAATTCCGAATACGATGTTTTCGTTCTACCCCTGGCAAATGCCTTCAAGGTCAGCTTCATAAAGGAAATGAAAAGCCTCACCAAGTTTCTGAACGGTCTTACCATTCCTTGCGTGGTTCCCGGTGTGGGCATTCAGGCCAAAACAGGCGTAAATTTTGCTGAAGCATACGAATACACCGAAGAATCAAAGGCATTCATCAAAGCTATTCTGAATAAGAGCAGCATCATCGGTGTACGCGGTGAAGCTACAGGCGAATTTTTCAAAGCACTCGGCTTCAGAGAGGAAGAGGATTTCACCGTTATCGGCTGTCCCTCACTTTACACCTTCGGTCTTCATCTGCCTGAGGTAAAGCCTCTAAGCTACAGTGAAAATTCAAAGCTGCTTTTCAATTCAAAGGTAGAGCACGAAAATAAAAAAATAATCGCAGCTCTCAAAAGTCTCACATCACAGCATCCTAATTACTACTATGCTCCCCAGAGACTCCAGGATATGCTCTCCTGCTTCTACGGAGCAGATTACCGCATAGAATCTACCCAGAAAGAAAAAGTACGCTTTTTCGACAAGGATAAGGCCGTAATATTCACAAGCCCCTATCAGTGGATAAATTTCGCTCACGAAAACATCGACTTTTCTATCGGTACACGACTTCACGGCAATGTGGCATCAGTTTTAGGCGGTGTTCCTTCCTTCATTATGGCTACGGATCAGAGAGTAAGTGAGCTGGCTGCCTACCATAACATAGCCTGTGTGCCCGTATCCTCAGTAACACCCGAAACGAAGCTTACGGACATCATCGAAAAAAATGACTTCACCCTCGTACATAAAGGCCATGAGGAACGCTTTAACCGTTTCGTGGATTTCCTCGAGAAGAATAATCTGCAGACCGCATACAGCGCTGACAGAAGCGTGGAAAAGGTTTACTTCGACTCCGTTATCGGGTCTCTCAGCTTTTCGGATAACCTTTTCGCCTTCGGTGCTGTTCCTGTAGAGGAAAAACTCGAAAGAGTGCAGAAGGTAGCATCCTTTTATGCCGATAAGGCTCTCTCACTCCAGGATAAGCTGGATACCGAAAAAGAAATGTATAAAGAGCAGTATCTCAATAAAACCCTCAGACAGACCTATAATGACATAATGAAAACCAAAGGCTTTAAGGGTCTTTTCGAATAATTTCACACAGATTTAAGGTTCAGTCATTATAATACACTGCACCAATTCATAACGGAGGAAGTTTAAATGACTTTTTTATCTCTGGGATTTTTCGCTTTCCTTCTGGCGGGTATAATCCTGTTTTTCGCCTGTCCGATTAAATACAGATGGACAGTGCTTTTAGCCATAAGCGTAGCATTTTACGCCATCAGCGGAGTGGAGTTCCTTCCCTTCATTCTTCTGTCTACCCTGACAGTTTATCTTGCCACAGTAAAAATCGGCAAAAACTGGGTAAAGCAGGACGAGGAGCTGAAAAAGGATAATCTTGACCGCGAAGCTAAAAAAGAGATCAGAAACAGATACAAGGCAATCAACAGGAAATATCTCATTCTCGCTCTTCTGATTAATATCGGTATTCTCTGTGCCGTCAAAGCGGGCAGATATTTCATCGCACCGCTGAATATGCTCACATCCGCTGTCGGCTCGGATTTCACCTTTACGGCTAAGATGCTGATAGTTCCTCTCGGCATTTCCTACTATACCTTCTCTATCGTCGGCTATCTCCTCGATGTCTACTGGAAAAGATACGAATATGAAAAGAATTATTTCCGAGTGCTTCTTTTCGCTATTTATTTCCCCCATATTCTCCAGGGTCCCATCGCAAGATATAACAAGCTCGGTCAGGAGTTCAAAAAAGAGCTTCGGTTCGATATGCAGAATGTTATATTCGGTATTCAGCTTATGCTGTGGGGCTACTTTAAAAAGCTCGTTATCGCTGACAGGCTGAATATTTTCCTCGACAGCGCCTTCGAATACCCCGAAAACCACGGTTGGTTCTACATAATCACGATGATTTTCGATGTGTTCTATATCTATGCCGACTTCTCAGGCTGTGTGGATATCGCCCGCGGTGCTTCAAAGATATTCGGCATAGACCTGGAGCTGAATTTCTCACGACCCTTCCTTTCAAAGGATATTTCCGAATTCTGGCGCAGATGGCATATGAGTCTCAACGGCTGGTTCAAGGATTATGTTTTCTATCCCCTTTCAGCCTCACGCCCTGTCAAATCCTTCGGCAAAACACTCAAAAAAATCAATGCTCCAAAGGAGCTTATCCGCATTCTTTTGGCTATAATCCCCGTCATCGTTATATGGGTGCTTACAGGTCTGTGGCACGGCACGGGTGAAACCTATCTCGCCTGGGGTGCATATTATGCGGTGATTATGTCTCTTTCCACTGCATTCTCGGGAAACTTCCAGAATCTGCTCGGAAAGCTTAATGTAAAGACAGACACCGTCACCTGGTCCTTCATACGTATGGCCAAGGTGTTTACAATGTTTATGGGCGGCAGACTTATCGTGTCAGCAGGCGGACTCGACGAAAGTATTTACATTCTCAAATCCATGGTTATGAGTCCCAACCCCTGGATTTTCACTAACGGTACCTTCTGGAAGCTGTCGGCACTTGATACGAAGAATATGCTCATCGCTGTTCTCGCACTCGGTCTGCTCATAGCTGTGGATGTTATTCAGGAAAAGCTGAACGGTAAAAGTCTGCGCGAAAGAATAGCCGAGGAAAATATGTTTACCGGCATTATTCTTACCGCTGCCCTTACTGCGGCAATATTTATCTTCGGCATTTACGGTGCCGAATACGATGCCTCATCCTTCGTTTATATGGCATATTAGGGTGACGAGTATAATCCGAAGCCGCCCAACAGCGTGAATTTTCACGGCTTTTCGGCATTTCGGATTTGAAAGGCACGAGCCTGTCGGCACCCTCAACATCCAAAAATCCTGCAAAAATTCGCACCGTTGGGTCTGTGATTTTTTCGTCAGCGGATTTTTGGCAAGACAAGGCACAAAACGCAGTAAATCCTCGCGGATTTACGAGTATTTTAACGAAGTATTGGCGGAAATCCGCCCGCAAAAAACGGGTTCGGATTATACCCGCCACCCTAAGGAGGCATAGAAATGAAAAACAGAAAAAATCTGAAAGCACTGCTTTCATTGATCCTCACATTTATTCTCGCAGTCTGCATCCTCGTTCCCGCAGGAGTAGTTCTTCAGGATAAATTTTCCACCAATAAATTCCTCGACAGACAGAATATTCAGGAATTTTATTCACTACCGAAAAATTCAGTAGACCTTTTATGCATCGGAAGCAGTCAGGTAATGAACGGCTTTGTAGCAGGCGAGATTTACGGAAAACACGGAATAACAGCTTACGGCCTGGGCACCTGTTCACAGCCCGTTTATGCCGCCTATCACTGGCTTCTGGAAGCAGAGAAGTATCAGAGTCCGAAAATGGTTCTGCTCGAGGTAAGCCGCCTTTACGGAACCAATGTGCATAACAATTATCTAAAGGCCTTCACGGAAATGAAAAGCACATCTCCGATAAAGCTTAAGGCTCTTTCAGGTCTCGGCCTGACGGCAGAGGAATTTCTCACCTTTTATTCCGATGTTTTCTCCTTCCACAGCCGTTTCACAGAGCTTTCCAAGGATGACTACACCTATCTTTTAGGAGGTAATAAGCAGACATATCTCGGTGCGGCACTGAGCGAAAGACTGTTCGAGGAGTATGAGCTCGACGAAGAGGACTTTTCCTTCGAGGAAGGCACCTCAGCTGCAGAAATCAAGGACAATGAAAACTCAGAATATTTCGAAAAGATAGTTTCCTACTGTAAGGAAAAAGGCATCGACCTGGTGCTTTTCAAAACAACCAAAGAAGACTGGACAGCCGCACACCACACGGGAGTCAAGACTCTCGCTGACAAACACGGTCTCGATTTCATCGATCTGAATTTACAGGATGCTGTTCAGGAAATAGGCTTCGACTTTGAGGCGGATTTCATCGACCCCGAGCATTATAACTACTACGGTGCGGTAAAGGCAACTGACTACATCGGAAGCTTCATAGCTGAAAACTACGACCTTCCCGACCGCAGAGAGGGTGAAAACTACAACGAAGCCTACGGTGAAAAATACAAAGAATACTGTCACGCTGTAAAAAATATCAGACTCGGCAACAGCGAAAGTCTCGACGAGGTTTTAACGTATCTTCACGATGATGAATACACCGTATCCATAGCAAAAAGAGGAGATGCTGACCTTACTGAAAAGCAGGTCGAAATTCTTCAGAATTTAGGCTTTACCTGTGATTTTCAGGGACATCTTAATTCGGTTTTCGTAAAGCATAAGGACAAGGTTATCGTTAACGAAGCATCGGACGAAAAGCTCTTTTTAAAGGGTACTGCAGGCAGTAATTTTTACTATGTGGTAGCCTCAGGCGGTCAGGTTACGGCCAAAGCTGAAAACGCCGCCGTAAAAATCGACGATGCAGACGGCATATCCGTTTCAGTATTTGACAATGCAAGTAAAAGGGCAGTACTCGAATTTACTTATGTGACCGAATAAAAAAAGCATAAAATTTTCCCCACAGAGCTGTAAAAGTCTGTGGGGATTTT
>CALCHE010000231.1 GCA_937901145.1 uncultured Clostridia bacterium | reverse complement strand
GAATTCAGAAGTATGTTCGGCGATTATATGGACGGACATCAATAAGGTGGTAAAAGAAAAATGAGTATGCTTTATGTAGTGGGCACTCCCATAGGAAATTTAGGCGACATTTCGCCACGTGCTCTCGAAACTCTGGAAAAGGTCGATTTTATCGCTGCCGAGGATACGAGAGTAAGCCTTAAGCTTTTAAATCATTTCGGTATTAAAAAGCCGATGATAAGCTATTTCGAGCATAACCGCAGAGAAAAGGGAGAGATTATCGTTGACCGTATTCTCAGCGGTGAAACCTGTGCGATTATTACCGATGCGGGTATGCCTGCCGTTTCCGATCCCGGTGAGGATCTGGTGGCTCTCTGCCACGAAAGGGGAGTAAAGGTAAGCGTTGTACCGGGACCGTCAGCTTTTGTAGCGGCACTGGCTCTTTCGGGTATGAATGTGGGGAGATTTACTTTTGAAGGCTTCCTCAGTATGAATAAGCAGAGCCGAAGAGAGCATCTTGCCTCAGTACGTGACGAAAAAAGAACCATGATTTTTTATGAGGCACCTCATAAGCTTGCTGCCACCTTGAAGGATTTATATGAAACCTTAGGTGACAGAGAGATTTCTATAGTCAGAGAAATTACGAAAATCCACGAGGAGGTTATCAAGACTACTCTTGCCGTAGCTTCGGAAAAATATGCCGATAATTCCCTTAAGGGTGAAATCGTGCTTGTTATCGAAGGGAAAAAAGAGGAAGAGGAAAGCGAGATAACTCTTGACGATGCTCTTGTTCTTGCCAGAAAATTTATGGATGAGGGTATGGGTGCTTCTATGGCAGCTAAGCAGGCAGCCAAGGAAACAGGACTCAAAAAAGGTGACATTTATAAAGCGCTTCAGTAAAAAGAAAGGATGTAATTAAATGAAGGATTGGTTATCACAGCACGGTTATCTGCTTTTTGTTTTAGCAGGTGTATGTGCCGGTGCGGCAGTTATTTTTTTCTTTGCTGTCAGAGCTTATTCCAAACATAACGCATTATTTAAGTCTCAGGAGGCAGAAATGAAGCGCCTTTTAGCACTTAAGGAAAAGTATATGAATTTCACTGAAGAGACTCTCGCTACGGCCGATGAAGCTGAAATACTGGAGGGTGTGGCTCTCTCTTATCAGCTCAGACTGCAGAAGGAGGAAAATCCCGAAAAAGCCTTTGAGTGTATGAATGAGGAAAAACAGAACCTTTATGTTCTTGATGTTTTCTGTGCCGACGCAGACGTTAAGACTTTCTTTTCGGAAAACGGAAAAATCGTAAAGGACAGAATTATTCCCGCCCTTTCCATGATAGGTATGGATGAGTTTTCTCTCAGACTTAAGGAAATATATGATATGTACGATGAGACAAATGAAGATATTTCTTATAGCGAAAATAAAATTGCTCAAATCAATGCTTTGACAGAGTCTGATGATATTTTAAGAAAAATTAAAGCTGAAGGAGCAAAATATATAAAAAATAACTTTTCCGCTGTGAAAAATTAACACTTTGTTGAATTGACATTTTCTTTCTTTAATAGTATAATTAGTTGATTTATTTTATTTTTAGGAGGCGTCAGAAGTTGCGTAAAATTGCTGTTATATTTTTAGCATTTATTCTTATAATGTCTGTCGCGGTCGCTTGCGGTAAGGATAAGGATGAAGTTACCACCACAGCTCCTATCGCTACACAGTATGTACCCGTTACACAGCCTACTACCACACAGCCCTCGACCAATAATTCTGCCTATGTTCTCACCACACAGACAGAGCAGACAGTACCCTGGGCTCCCACTACCAGATTTGAATTCACTGAAGCTGCAGCTCCGACGGATAATCTTACCAATATTCCTACCTCTAATGCAGGTTCATCTGACTATAATGTT
>CALCHE010000230.1 GCA_937901145.1 uncultured Clostridia bacterium | reverse complement strand
AAGAACTTCAGGAGTGTCTTGCTGATGAAGAAGGAATACAGGTCGAGAGACTTAAAGATGTGGGGTGAGGAAATGACATACAAAAACTTTCTGCAGACAAAAATTGAAATAGCACCCGTCAGCGGTTTTGATGTGTCGGATGATGAAATTAATCCGATTCTGAAGCCACATCAACGTGACGGTGTGAAATGGGCGGTAAAAGGCGGTCGCAGAGCTTTGTTTTATGCCTTCGGTTTAGGTAAGACAGTTATGCAACTCGAATTCTGCCGTATTGTAGTAAAGCATAAAGGCGGTAAAGCTCTTATCGTAATGCCCTTGGGTGTTAAACAGGAGTTTACCCACGATGCCGAGCGGCTCCTCGGTATCCCTCCTCCCCTATATGTCCGTAATATGGAAGAGGTTAAAGCAGCTGATGCTGACATTCTCTGTACAAACTATGAGAGAGTCCGTGACGGAGATATAGACCCTACATATTTCACGGCCACCTCTCTCGATGAAGCGGCGGTACTCCGTTCCTTCGGTTCGAAGACTTATCAGACCTTTCTTGATAAATTCAAGGGTGTACCGTATAAGCTCGTAAACACGGCCACCCCATCACCGAACAGATATAAAGAGCTGATACATTATGCCGGTTATCTTGAGGTTATGGATACGGGACAGGCTCTGACAAGATTTTTCAAAAGAGACAGCACCAAAGCAAATAATCTTACTCTTTATCCCCATATGGAAAAGGAGTTCTGGCTGTGGCTTTCGAGTTTTGCTCTCTTTGTTTCAAAGCCTTCAGATTTAGGTTATTCCGATGAGGGTTACGATTTACCGAAGCTGAAGGTTAATTATCACAGAATCGATAAAGGTCCTTTCGTGAGACAGGAGAAGGACGGACAGATAACTATGACAGTTGATGCGGCTGTTTCTTTACAGGCTGCCGCAAAAATAAAAAATGAGAGTATAGATGCCAGGACAGAGAAGATGAAGGAGATAGTTGATTCTGCTCACGGAGAACATTTTATTCTCTGGCACGACCTTGAGGCTGAAAGACACTCCATAAAGAGGGCTCTCCCGGAAGCAGTAGAGATTTACGGCTCCCTTGATCTTGACAAGAGAGAAAAGAGGGTTATCGACTTTGCTGAGGGCAGAACAAGGCTTCTTGCTACGAAGAAAGAAATCTCCGGCAGTGGATGTAATTTTCAGAAGCACTGCCACAGAGCTATATTTCTTGGTATTGATTACGAATTCAATGATTTCATACAGGCTATTCACAGAATATATCGATTCCTGCAGACAGAAGAGGTAATCATTGATGTTATCTATATGCAGGAAGAGCAGGAGATACTGAAGGTACTGCTCGAAAAGTGGAAACAGCACGATAAGCTCATGGAAGAAATGACAGAGATAGTCAAAAAGTACGGTCTTTCAGATACAGGCAGAGCTGAAAGCCTTCGCAGGAGCATCGGCATTGAAAGTAATGTTGTCAAGGGTGAGCATTTCATAGCCGTAAATAATGACTGTGTTTTACAGACACAGCTGATGGCGGATAACAGTATCGACCTTATACATACCTCTATTCCGTTCAGTAACCACTATGAATACACACCTTCATATAACGATTTCGGCCATAACAAAAACACAGAGAGATTTTTCGAACAGATGGATTATCTTTCTCCTGAGCTTCTCCGTGTACTTAAGCCGGGCAGAGTGTTCGCCTGTCATGTAAAGGACAGAGTTCTTTTCGGTAATGTTACGGGCGCAGGATTTCCTACAATCGAGCCTTTCCACGCTCTTTGCATCTCACATTATATGAAGCACGGCTTTCAGTATTTCGGTATGATAACGGTATGTACCGATGTGGTAAGAGAAAACAGTCAGACCTACCGCCTCGGATGGAGTGAGCAGTGCAAGGACGGCACCAAGATGGGAGTAGGCTGTCCCGAATATGTATTGCTTTTCAGAAAGCTACCCACGGATACATCAAACGGCTATGCCGATGTACCTGTAACCAAGTCAAAGGAAGAATACACCAGAGCAAGATGGCAGATTGATGCTCACGGATACTGGCGTTCCTCGGGTGACAGTCACATTTCCGCAGAGGACCTTAAGAATTTACCTGTCGACAAGCTGCAGAAGGTCTACCGTCAGTTTTCGAGAGATAACGTCTACGACTACAAACAGCACGTAGACCTTGCGGAAAATCTTGACAAAAAGAAAGCTCTGCCTTCGTCCTTTATGGTAGTCGCTCCCGGCAGTTGGTCTGACGATGTATGGGATGATGTAAACCGAATGAAAACACTTAACACAGTGCAGAGTCAGAAAAACAAGGTACAGCACGTCTGTCCCTTACAGATTGACATAGTCGAGAGAATCATCAACCGATATTCCAATGAGGGCGAAACGGTATATGATCCTTTTGCAGGGCTTTTCACCGTTCCTATGACGGCCATAAAAATGAACCGTAACGGCTACGGCTGCGAGCTTAATGCCGATTATTTTGCAGATGGCGTTGCTTACTGCAGAGAAGCCGATGCACAGAGAGATGTTCCCACACTGTTCGATTTGGTAGGGTGTTTGTGATTATAAACGAGGTGATAAATTGAGCAGGCATAAACTGAATCTTTCAAAATATAACATAAGTACAGCAAGGCAGAAGGAACTCGAAGGCTTCTGCCAACAGTATTATTCAAAAAAAGCTGAGCTTAAAGAAATATATGCGTTATCTTCTGTGTCAGCTGAATCAGCTGTTAAGAGTGGCATACCCGGAAAGCCTACAGAACAGAAAGCTATGAGGGCGGATCAGTTGAAAAGAGATATTGAAATAATCGATAAAGCTTTCAATCTCGCCTGTGGATTTGATGTGGGTATTATCGAGCCTTTGAAAAGGAATATAATTTTTGAAATCGGATATGAAAGTCTCGGTAATGTACCCTGCGGTGTTAATAAATTTTCTGAATACAGAAGAAAATTTTATGTTTTTCTCGATAAAGAGAAAAAATTTTA
>CALCHE010000229.1 GCA_937901145.1 uncultured Clostridia bacterium | reverse complement strand
CTTAACGATGTTGAGCAGCTTGAGGCTAATGCGGTAACTTTTGAAAAAGAAGTTTCTGCTGCAACAACCGTTGAAGTTAGCTTCGTAAAAGTTTACGAAGTTACTGTAACATACAACAGCAACGGCACAGTTAAAACCGATACAGATCCTGATAACGAAGGCGGAGAGGTATCCGTTGTTTCAGGCAAAGCTTCTATTTTTGAAATCGGTAAGAAGTTTCAGATTATTGCTGTTTCTAATGAGAATTACCGTGTTTCAAAGGTAATTATCAATGATGATATACAAACTGTTGATGTAGAAGGTAAAGCTATTGGTGAAAACGAAGCGACTTATAAAAGTCAGAAATTAGATGTTAATAAGAATTATTCAATTACTGTGACATTTGCACCTAATGTATATAATGTTACCGTAAATGAGTCGGATAACGGTACAGTCATTTTGTCTTCAACTAGTGTAGAACATGGCGGAAAACTTGATATAAGCGTAACCCCTAAGAAGGGATATAATGTTAAGAGTTTAAACATTAATTCAGAAACGGTTAATCTTATTGGTCCTTCCGATGAAGGAGAATTTACTTATGAGATCGCTTCTGTTGAAGATAATATTGAATTAGTGTTTGAGTATGAATTAGTTCAGACAGCATTAAGCACAGAACTTAAATTTCACAGTGAAGATGCATTGAATTATATAGAAGCTACAAATACATATGTGTTTAAAAAAGGCGTTAAAGCAACTTTTGAAACAACAGGACAGGGTATGTGGTTCTATGAAGATAGCGAATGTAATAAAAGAATCCATTATAATTGGCCGGTTGAAACCACAACTAAATCGTGGGGCTTTGAGTCAAACATAACAATTGGTGGAATTGAAATTTGGAAAAATGGCAAACGTTTAAATGTTTCATTGTCAGCACCTATTAATATTGTTTTCGATGAAACCATGCCTACTGCTGATATTAAACCGAAAGAAAAAGCAGTTAGCAATGGTTATTATAATTCTGATGTACCGGTGAAAATTACTGTTAAAGACCCGGGTGATTATTCCGGTATAGGAACAGTTACATATAAAATTGAAGCTGTTGTAAATGGTGAAACAGTTACAGAAAAAGGCACTCTTTATTCTTACTCCGAAACTTCAGATATTCTTGGAGAATTTGAAACTGAAGTTATAATTGATGCGAAAAAATTCAATAGCGCTGACGTTACTTTAACTGTAAATGTTGAAGACCGTGCCGGTAATAAATCCACTGATCCTGCTGATGTAGAGAAATTCAAAATTAATTCAATTGCTCCTACTGTAACGGTCAGTGAAGTTAGTGAAGTCAGTGATGAAATTAATAGTGCTAAAGTTTGGATTGACGGTGAACTTAATGATGCACGTAAAGATAAACATTTTAAAGAAGCAGAAATTATTGTTAAAATCAACGATAGATCTGACACATTTGACGTAGTGTCTGCAAATAATGCAGTTACAATTTCTGCTAAAAAGGATATTGTTGATAAGAACCATAAAGATTATGGTAATACAGTTGATGTAGTAATCGACAATACTACAGCCTTAAGTTTATGGACACCTGAAGAAGACGATCAGGGCAACATTATATATGATTCTAACGGTAACTGTAATTATGTAGCTACTTTAACGCTTACGGATGATGCAAGATATGAGGTTTCTGTAGGCACATATAAAAATGGAGCTTCTTTATCTGATGCAGTTAATGCAAAGAGAACTTTTAATGTTGATAACAAGGCACCGTCAGGTGTAATTTCAGCAGACGAAAGCTCATGGTCAGAGCTTCTTACAAGTCTGACATTTGGTTTATTTAAAAATGATAAAATAGAAGTTACAGCTACTGCAGAGGACGAAATTTCCGATATTTATGAAATTGAATATTATAAGGATAACGGAAAGACTGTTCTCAGTGCTGTAAAGCTTGAAGAACTTTATAGTGATGGCAGCTTTACAACTGAACCTTATACTGTAGGTGAGGATGAAGATGCTACTGACGAAAGATTTGTAGTTTATGCCCGTCTTGTTGATAAGGCAGGTAATGTTGCTTACATAGGAACAAACGGAATAATTTATGATACAACTGAAAGCACAGTCTCTGAAATTGTGATGCCAGCATATCCCAGTAGCGAACATCAGATTTACAATGACAGCATAGAGGTTGAAGTAAATGTTTCTGAAGTTCCTTTAAAGGTTCTTGATGAACAGGGTGATATTGCAAATATTTATTCCGGTATCAAGGAAGTCAAGTACGAGATTGTTGACCTTAATGATACTGATACAATAACTCCTGCCAAAACGGTGTTTAAATATAAATATGAAGAGGAAGAAGGCAAATATGTAGCTTCAGAGTGGATCTGGAACGAAGACTGTTACGGTGAATCCGAAGAAGAAGGCGATTATGATAAAGTTGTTTCATTCGACACTCTTCCTACCTATAAGGAGCTTGAAAATATTGCTGAATGGAATGGCAAAATTAGGATTGACTCCGGAAAATACAACAGTGACAGAATTAAGCTGTCTGTTACTGCAACTGATAATGCGGGCAATGTATCTGAGCCTGTAGAAAAGATATTCTCAATCAATGTTGACAGACCTATAGTAAATATTGAAATAGGCAAAAACAACGGAGAAGGCGATCTTATTGATACAGAAGTTGAGCCTATTAATCCGGACGAATACGGAACTGAAGATAAAGGTTATTATGATGCTCCCAGAAAGGCTGTCATTACACTTATTGAAAGAGCAACTGCCTTTAATGCTGAAAATGCAACCAATGCAATTAAAATTACTGCTGTGGATGTAAACGGTACACCTGTTGAAGGTGCATTCAATATCAGCGAATGGAGTAGTAAGGCATTAGAGGGTACTGATAAAACGGAATTTAAAGCTGTTGTTACTTTTGATAAGGATGCTAACTATACATTTAACTTTGACGGTTATGTCAATAATGCTATGAATGGGCTCGATAAGAAATCGGCTGACACATACACAGTTACAGGCGAAACTCCTTACAACTTTACTGTCGATACAACAGATCCTATAGGTACAGTAACAGTACTCGGAAACACTTGGGACAAGCTTTTATCTACTCTTACATTTGGTCTTTTTGGAACCACTGAAGAAAAGGTAACAGCTGACTATAGCGATAAAACAAGTCCTATACACAAGGTTGAGTATTACAAAACAAGCAATCCTTTAGCTATCGAGGAAAAAACTCTTATCGAATATTATGAAGCCGATAAGAAAAACGAATCAGAGGAAGATGATTATTTCCTTGATTATCCGAAATTTATTGATGATGCTAACCCGGATGTTGTAATTTCTGCCGACGAACAAGCTGTAGTATACTTCAGAATCGAAGACAATGCAGGTAATTATAAGTACATCAGCTCCGACGGCGCTATTATAGATGAGACACCGAGTACTGTTGGTTTTACTCCTGAAAAGAAAGAGCCTGAGATAACTCTTGAAGCAATAAGCTACAACATCGAAGATGGTGATGTAACCGTAGGCATTAATGTTGAAGAACCATTGGAAAAAGATGCAGATGGCGAAGAAATCAAGGGAAACTATTCCGGTATACAGAAAATTGAATATTGGGTGGTCAAAGACGGAAAAATCGAAGGTCGTGAGGAAGAGATAACCCAGAGTGGCACTCTTTATGAATTTAAGTATGATAGAGATACCAACGATGATATGCTTAATATTAATGGTGGAGAATTAACCGAAACTGACAACGGAGTAGTTAAAGTAACAGACGGTAATGTTCCTACTCAGGAGATGCTTAAACAGTCATGGTCAGGTTCAGTAGATGTTATAGCCGAAAAAAACAACAGCTGTGATGTTGTTCTTCGTGTAAAAGTTACTGATAATTCCGGAAATGAATTCACAAAGGAGCAGGCTCTTGACATCGACTTTACTGCACCTGCTATTGATATCGAATTCCAAAATAACGAACCTAATATGGTTGTTGATGAAAAGGGTTATTATGCTGCCGACAGAACAGCAACTGTAGTAATTACTGAAAGAACAGCTCATTTTGATTCAAAGAAGGCTACTGAAGGCATTGTAATTACAGCAGTTAACGCAAAAGATGTAGCTGTTGAAGACGCATATGTTATCAGCGACTGGACAACCGTTGAGGGAGAAACTCCTGACGAAGCAAAGCACACTGCAACCATCCACTTCGCAAAGGATGCAAACTATACTTTCGATATTTCCTATACTGATGAGGCAGGAAATAAAAATAATGAAGTGAAGTTTGCTGAAGGTACGCAGACTCCTGGAAAATTTACCGTTGATACTGTTAAACCTTTCGGTACTGTAACTG
>CALCHE010000228.1 GCA_937901145.1 uncultured Clostridia bacterium | reverse complement strand
TGGTAATCGAAGGATGGTTTTTATCTCTTTCATACATTCTCATTACTCTGTCATCATAACGAGGTAACCATTCCTTATCGTTACTGATGATATTGGCTTTCAGCGTCGGTCTGAGATTCTCAGCGTGCTGTGTGCCGTGAGTTTCTATATCAGCCTCATCAATTACATAAAGGCCGTATTCATCACAGAGATAAAGAAGGATAGGATCAGGAGGATAATGGGATGTTCTGACCGCATTTACATTAAGCTTCTTCATGAGAAGAACATCCTTAAGAAGGTCCTCACCGCTCATAACATAGCCTGTTTTTTCGTGAGTGTCGTGATGGTTTACACCCTTGAATTTGATAAGTCTGGAATTAAAGAAGAACTTCTCTCCATCGATTTTAACAGTTTTGAATCCGATATTATGTTTGAGGCACTGCATTATCTCTTCTCCGTTTTTTAGGGAAAGCACCAGAGTATAAAGCTCCGGAGTTTCGGCTGTCCAGGTGCTGACATTAAGCACACCAAAGTCAAGATTTATCTTGTATGCGGCAGGAGCTTCCTTAACCGAAATGATTTTTCCGTTCTTCATAAGCTCAGCACAAACAGTTTTACCGCTGAAGCTGTCACCTAAAACATCGGCATCGATTTCTAAAGAATATCCCTCGGATTTCTCACAGGTTTTTGCGTGGAAATCGAAAATATATTCAGAAGGATTTTCAGTTATATAAACATCACGGAAAATGCCGTTTTCCCTGAACATATCCTGACATTCGAGATATGTACCGTTACACCATTTGGAAACAATAGCCAGAAGCTCATTCTCTCCCTCGTTAACGAAACCGTCAAGAGAAAATTCTGCGCTGTTATGACTGCCTTCACTGTATCCGACATATTTTCCGTTCACATAAAGAGTAAGAGAGGAGCACACGCCAAGAAAAGTAATGATAGGATTACTTATATCTCTGATAGTGAATTTTTTGAAATATACACCTGCAGACATTTCATCGGGTACATTTGGAAGAGTCATAGGAAACTCGTATCTTGTGTTAAGATAACAGGGGTTTTCGTAGCCTGTTCTCTGCCAGGTAGACGGAACCCTGATGTCGTCAAAGCTCATTCCTTCTGTGTCAATAACAGTAGGAAGACGTGAAATCTTTTCAAAATATCTGAACTTCCAATCACCTGAAAGTACTGTGACCCTGTCGCTTGAATATCTTTCCGTAAGGACAGTCTGCTTAAGCAGTTTCTCCTTGTCCTTATACGGAATGAAATAGCTTCTGCCTGCAAGCTTGTTCTGCTCATAGACAGAAAAATCGTTGATACTGAGTTTTTTTATCTGATACTTCATAATTTTCTCCCGAACAAAAATGTTCTGTCCTTTCCTGAGAAATATTTGCCAGTATTATAACATAATACTGTTTTATTTTCAACAGTGTTTCATTTTATTCTTATGCTCTTTGTTTTACCGTAAGCACCGTAGATTTTTACCGCACCGTATTTTTTATATGCTCTGACTCTGAAATAATACTTTTTACCACTCTTAAGCCTTCTGATGGTTTTTGATGTTCCTTTTTTCACCGATACCGTCTTGACAGTTTTCTTTTTCTTGAAGCTGTCAGCAGTATAAGAAATCTCATATCCGCTGACTCCGTTTTGCTTCTTCCATTTCAATGCAGCAGTAGACTTTTTTGCTGACTTTACTTTAGTAAGCACCACCTTTTCGGGTTTGGTGCAGACTGAAAAGACTTCACTTTCCTCCCCTTCTGCGCCGTTACTGAAAGGGGTAACTTTAAAATAATATAATTGTGAGGCACTGAGTCCTTTGAGTGTTATGTAAAGCCTATCCGTCGTACGCACATTCCATTTTTTCTTGTCTGCGCTGAAGGAAACCTTATATAAATCTGCACCTTTTGCTCTGTCCCATACTAATTTAACAGCAGAGGTACTACTTTTCATACTTTTCAGATTATTTACCTTTGCTGTGTAAGAATGCAGTTCTTCCTCTCTGAAAAACCTACTCAGGCTTTTGCTTTCGAGTAAGGCACCGCACATTCTGCAGGAGACTTTGCATAAACCCTCTTTTTCATAGGTCGGCAAAACTTCAATCACACCGCCGTCAGCAATATGCTTCAGCTTCTCTGTGTAATTATCCCGATAACTATCTTTACACACTGTACAGGTATGAGTGTCATATCCCTGCTGTGTACAAGTAGGAAATGTGCGTACCGCAGAATAACTGTGCTGAATTTTATCCACGACTTCAATCTTATTGCTGAAACAGACTCTGCACGCATAAATCTTCTTCCCTTCGCTTATGCAATCAGGTTCCGTCTGAGAAACAATAACTAATGTACAGAGTTCTTTTCCCCTTTCACCGCCACTGACCGTACCGTATGCGCCACAACCATTTCTGCAAAAATACGAATGTGACATATCATCATTTACAATCAAATTAGTATTAAAATCCGACGGAGAAAAATCGTGCTGACACTCTGCACTTACACATAAAACAGACACGGCAAAAACAGTTAAGGCCGAGAGCAGAAACATTATGCTTTTCTTACACATACCGCAAATAATCTCCTTTAATATCTGACATCATAATTATACACTAACTGACAAAAATCGTCAAATTCTTTTTTATAAAATACTTTTTCCAACAAATGTAACTGTTAAAATAATACCGGCAGGTCAATAATTATTTTAACGGATATTTGTGGGGGTAACGGATTTTGAACTATTATAACAAAGTGGAAATATGCGGTATAGACACCTCAAAACTTAAAACACTAAGTGAAAAAGAGATAAAAGAACTGATGATAAAAGCTAAATCAGGCGATAAAAGAGCGCGCGAGGAACTCATAAACGGAAATCTACGTCTGGTTCTGAGCGTTATTCAGCGCTTCACATCCCGAGGTGAAAACATCGACGATTTGTTTCAGGTCGGCTGCATAGGTCTCATTAAAGCCATCGACAATTTCGATATCAGTCTAAATCTCAGATTCAGCACCTATGGTGTTCCGATGATTATAGGTGAAATCAGAAGATATCTTCGCGACTATAATCCCATAAGAGTCAGTCGCTCAATAAGAGATACTGCTTACCACGCTATGCAGATAAAAGAGCAGATAATCAATGAAACCCAGAAAGAGCCCACCGTAGAGGAAATAGCAGAAAAATTAGGTGTTAAAAGAGAAAATGTGGTCATCGCTCTCGAAGCAATAGTAGACCCTGTTTCTCTTTATGAGCCTGTATATTACGATGCCGGCGATACGATTTACGTTATGGATCAGATCGGTGACAGCAACAGCGATGTAAACTGGATAGATGAGATTTTGCTGAAAAAATCAATCAACGACCTCGGTGAAAGAGAAAAGAGAATACTTTCTCTTAGATTTATGAACGGAATGACCCAGACTGAGGTAGCACAGGAAATAGGCATTTCGCAGGCACAGGTATCAAGACTGGAAAAAAGCGCTATGGACAAGATTAAAAGTCATCATAAAATTTATATATAAAAGAAAAAGAGGCTTGAAGCCTCTTTAATTATTTCAGTTTTTCGGTCGAAAAAGAATAAGGAAGAATGTCTCCGAGAGTAAGAGAAAGATATTCGTCACCGTTTTTTCCAACCAGCACACGGAAGCTTTCATCACAGAATTCAGCCATAACCTGCCTGCAAACACCACAGGGTGTAAAATAATCCTTAAAATCGAGATCCTTTCCGCCGACTACGGCTATAGCAACGAATTTTCTCTCTCCTTCACTGACAGCTTTAAAAAAGGCTGTTCTTTCTGCACAGTTAGTAGGGCCGTAGGCTGCATTTTCTATGTTACAGCCGAGATAAACCCTTCCGTCTTCTGTAAGTAGTGCCGCACCTACCGTATATCCCGAATAGGGAACGTAGGCTTTTTCAGCAGCCTTTTTCGCTAAAGAGATAAGTTCTGCGTCCTTCATTTTTTATTCTCCCGTAATTTCATTTTTAAAGCTTTTTCCGCTTATTTCACCGTCAACGCCAAAGAAATCAGCTATGGTTTTTCCTATATCTGCAAAGGTTTGTCTCGTACCGAGGTTAATGCTTTTAATCCCGTCTCCGTGTACCAGAAGAGGTACATATTCTCTCGAATGATCCGTGCTTTCTGTTTCAGGGTCACAGCCGTGATCAGCTGTGATAAAAAGTACGTCGCCCTTTTTCATATTCTTTTTGAACTCCGTGAGCCATCTGTCAAACTCCATAAGAGCCTTTGCATAACCCTTTGCATCGTTACGGTGCCCGTAATACATATCAAAATCAACTAAATTAGTAAAGCAGAGTCCCCTAAAATCCTTTTTCTGATATTCACAGGTAAGACGCATTCCGTCGGAATTAGATTTGGTAGGATTAGACTCCTTAAAGCCTTTCCCTGCGAAAATATCAAAAATTTTTCCGATAGGAATCGTAGCAAAGCCCTCTCGTTCCAGCAAATCGATAACCGTATCTGTCGGAGGTAAAAGAGAATAATCGTGGCGGTTAGGTGTTCGTGTAAAATTCGGATATTCACCTGTAAAGGGTCTCGCTATAACCCTACCTACCGCGTGCTCGTCCTTGAGTATTTCTCTCGCTTTTTCACAGCAGGTATAAAGCTCACTGAGAGGTACTTTTTCCTCGTGAGCAGCAATCTGAAAAACGCTGTCAGCGGAAGTATAAACAATCAAATTTCCTGTTTCAATATGCTCTTTACCGTAGTCCTCAATAACCTTTGTGCCTGAATAAGGCTTATTGCAGAGTACTCCCCTGCCTGTAGCCTCGGTAAATTTCTGCAGCACATCCTCAGGAAAACCGTAAGGATAGGTCGGAAAAGGCTTTTCGGAAATTATACCCGCTATTTCCCAATGACCCGTAGTGGTGTCTTTACCTTTCGAGGCTTCCGCAAAGCGTCCGTATGCACTGTCAGGAGAAGAGACACCTTCATCATAATCAATTCCGTCAATATTGAAAAGTCCGCTTTTTCTAAGCTCCGGAATGTTGAAATCTTCCTGCATATAACAGGTCTTAAGTGTGTTGCTTCCTTCATCACCGTAAAGATGAGAGTCGGGCATTTCACCGATACCCACGCTGTCGAGTACGACTAAAAAGATTCGTTCTGCTTTCATAGTTTCTCCAAAAAATATATTATTCTTTATCCATTCTGACTGCGGTTTCAAGTGCTATCTTCATCATATCCGTGAAGGTGTTCTGTCTCTCTTCGGCAGTACAGCCTTCACCTGTGAAGGGCATATCGGAAATAGTGCAGATAGCAAGAGCTCTTTTTCCGGCTCTCATAGCATTAAGATAAAGAGCTGCCGCTTCCATTTCTACGGCAATAGAGCCTGCATTCGCCCATTTTCTGTTACATTCTTCGTCAAAATCATAAAAGGTATCGGAAGAGTAAAGATTACCCACCTTCATATCTATACCGAGCTCTTTGGCACTTTCAGTCGCAGCAGTAAGAAGCTCAAAAGAACAGGTAGGTGCTACGGTACCTGTTACACCAAACTGTGCACCGAAATTTGAATTTGTGTTTGCACCGATGCCTGCCACAATATCACGGAGCTTAACTTTATCTGAAAGACCGCCTGCAGAGCCTACGCGGATAATATTTTCGACACCGAAAAAATTATAAAGCTCGTGTGAATAAATACCTATGGAAGGCATACCCATTCCGCTTGCCATAACAGAAACTCTGTGCCCATTATAGTTGCCTGTGTAACCCTGAATACCTCTGACATTATTTATGAGTTCAGCGTTTTCGAGAAAATTTTCTGCAATAAATTTCGCTCTGAGAGGATCACCGGGCATAAGAACTGTTTTCGCGAAGGATGTCCCCTCTTTAAGATTAATATGCGGAGTAGAAACTGACATAACATTACCTCCTGAATAATGATTAATAACCGCTTCCCTGTTCATTCTTTACTATTTTGACTATTCTGCTCGTACCGAGTCTGTCAGCGCCGAGCGAAAGCATATCTTCTGCATCTTTAATACTTGAAATTCCGCCTGCTGCTTTTATGTGAAGTCCGTTCTCTACATTTTCACTGAAAAGCTTTATATCCTCTCTGGTAGCACCGCCTGTAGAAAAACCTGTAGAGGTTTTAATGTAATCTGCACCTGATGCTGAAACTATTTTGCACATTCTGACCTTTTCTTCCTCAGTGAGAAGACAGGTTTCGATGATTACCTTGAGGAGCTTACCGTCACAGGCTTTTTTAACGGATTTTATTTCTTCGAGAACATCATCGTATCTTTTATCCTTAAGCATACCGATGTTGATAACCATATCGATTTCATCTGCACCGTCTTTAACTGCTGAAGCGGTTTCGAAGCATTTGACTGCAGTAGTATTATAACCGTTAGGAAAGCCGATAACCGTACATATTTTAAGATTATCACCTACATAGTCTTTTGCTTTTTTTACATATGAGGGCGGAATACAAACACTCGCACAGGAATATCTCATTCCGTCATCACAAAGATTTTTAATGTCATCCCATGTAGCACCCTGAGAAAGAACTGTATGATCTACCTTTGATAATATTTCTTTTATATCCATAATTTTCCTCCGTAATAAAATTTATAAATCAATTTTACAATGTATAAAAGAAAATGTCAAATAAATTAAGCCGTTCTATTGTAAAAAATCATTATTTAGTTTATTATGTAAACACAACAATTATTGGAGGTAAAATATGTTAGTAAACAAAAATACACCGATTTCTGAAATTATCGCTACTCCCGCAGGTCACGACATAATTATGAAAGCTCTCTATTCTGTAGGTCTCAGCGGAGATTTTCTCAGAAAAGGTCCTCTTTCCAAGTTAACTCTTGAAAAAATAATTAAGCTCTCAAGAGGTAAAATCAGCGAAGATTTTATCAATTCTCTTTTAGGTATCCTTAACAGTGAGCAGGACACTCCCCTCGAGGACGATGCTCCCATCGAAAGAAAATGGTGGAAGGAATCCGTATTTTATCAGATTTATCCCCGTTCCTTCAAGGACTCAAACGGTGACGGTATCGGTGACCTTCGCGGCATCATCGAAAAACTCGACTATCTTAAAGGGCTGGGTATAAATGCTATATGGTGCAGTCCGATATATGACTCACCAAACGATGACAACGGCTATGACATCAGAAACTATGAAAAAATAATGGAAGAGTTCGGAACTATGGAGGACTTCGACGAGCTCCTTTCTGAAATGCATAAGCGTGATATGAAGCTCATTATGGACCTGGTTATAAATCACAGCTCAGACGAGCACGAATGGTTCCGTTCATCTGTAAGCGATCCCGATTCTCCTTACAGGGACTACTATATCTGGCGTGACGGAGACGAGAACACCCCTCCCAATAACTGGGAAAGCATTTTCAGCGGTAAGGCTTGGAATTATTATCCCGAAAGAAAGCAGTGGGCTTTACACCTCTTCTCCTCAAAGCAGATGGATTTCAACTGGGAAAACGAAGCATTAAGACAGGACCTTTATAAAATGGTCAACCGCTGGCTCGAAAAAGGTGTTGACGGCTTCAGACTTGACGTTATCAGCTTTATTTCCAAGACAGACGGCCTTCCTGACGGTAATGATACTATCGGTGCAATGATGGGTGTTAAGGGTGTAGAGCACTATTTCTACGGACCGAGACTTCATAAATATCTTCACGAAATGGCTGAAAACACCTTCAATAAGTATGATGCCTTCACCGTAGGTGAATGTCAGGGAACAGGCATCGAAATGAGTAAGCTTATGACAGGTGATTACCGCAAGGAGCTTAATGTTGTTTTCGCATTTGATCATATAGAAAATCCCGGCAAAAAACGTTTTTCCGAGTACAGGTATGACCTTCGCCCCATGGCAAAGGAAATGGTAAAATGGCAGCTTGATTACGGAAACCATTGCTGGCCTACAGTCTTTTTCGAAAACCACGACACCACCAGAATGGCAAGCAAGGTATGCCCCGACGGAATGTACAGAGATGAGCTGAGTAAGCTTTTAGCCGTTATGCAGATGACCTTCAAGGGCGTTCCCTTCGTATATCAGGGTCAGGAAATCGGTATGACAAACTCAAAGTTCGAAAGCATCGACGATTTCAGAGATGTAGAAACTCTCAACTACTACAAACAGGAAACTGAAAAAGGCACAGACAAAAATGAAGTTTACCGCGTTCTCAAAGCAGGTAGCCGAGATAACGGCAGAACCCCAATGTGCTGGACTTCTGAAGATAATGCAGGTTTTACCACGGGCACTCCCTGGATAGAGGTTATTCCCGGGTACAAGAGAATCAATGTGGCTACAGAAGAAAAAGACAAAGATTCTGTCCTTAATTTCTACCGCAAAATGATCGAGCTCCGTCACAGCGATGATACGCTCGTTTACGGCGACTTCAAGCTCGCAAAAGAAAAATGGAAAAATGTTCTTACCTATTACCGCATAAGTGATAAAGGAACATACTTTATCGAAATCAATCTAACTCCCTCAGTTCAGAAAAAGCCCATAACCACAAACGGCTTCAATAAGCTTATTACCAATGTCCGTCTTTCTGACAGTGACAGCCTTGCTCCCTTTGAAGCAAATGTTTACAAATTAAGATAAGTTTTTTACCGCTTCGGCTGACCGAAGCGGTATTTTTTTATCTTTTACCGAGTATTAATTATTAAAATATTTCATGGAGAATGAATTTTTATGAAAAGAATTATTCTGAAAACCGCCCTACTACTTTTATTATTTTCTATTCTGTGCGGATGCGCCAGAGAAGAATTTATGGATCTGTACGGATTTACGGAAAGATTTACATATTCTGTGCTTAGCCCTGAGGATTTCTTTATCGGAGAGTCAGAAAAAGATAATTACTTTTACACCTGTTTCGACACAGAAAATTCAGTTGTAATGCTTAAGCTTACACCAACAGAAAACAATAAAATCGGAGAGGTCAGAATATATCTGCCCAAATATGACGAAAATGCAAATGAAAAGCCTGTAACAACGGACGACATAAATATCTTTATCAGGATAGTATCTTCATCCGTGCAGGCCATTACGGGATACGATGAAAATATTTCGGAAGATATAATAAATCAGATGCAGCTTTACGAAAAGAAATCCTATGAATACAAAGGAGAGCTGACAAAAACAAAGGATAATTTTCACTTTGTGTACCATTCAGCTTCACTCGGCTCGGAGTTTATAATCTATAACACATATCTGAACTATGTTCCCGAAACAGAAAAACCCGAAAGCAGACCAATGTACGGTGACACGACTAAAATACGAACGGAAACCGTTCCTACAAAGTAATTTTACACAACATTTTACTCTACATATAAAGGAAAAGAGTTTAAAATGATAAAAAGTGCATAAAGCCTCATTAATTTTAACGTAAACACTTGAAAAAATTCCTTTAATGATATAAAATAATCGGTGGTATGATAATACATAAAACGCTTAATACGAAAGGAAAGAAAGAAATGAACGTATTGAACAAAAAATCAGTTGAAGACATTGACGTAAAAGGCAAAAAAGTCCTTGTTCGCTGCGATTTCAACGTAAAAATGGAAAACGGTGTTATCACAAGTGACAAGAGAATCGTTGCTTCTTTACCCACAATCAACTACCTTCTCGAAAAAGGCGCAAAGCTTATCCTTTGCTCACACCTCGGCAGACCCAAGGGTGAATTCAAGCCCGAATTTTCTCTTGCTCCCGTAGCTGTAAGACTCGGTGAACTCATCGGTAAAGAAGTTAAAATGGCTAAGGATGTTGTAGGCGAAAGTGCACAGGCTCTCGCAGCTGACCTTCAGGAAGGCGAAGTTCTTCTTCTCGAAAACGTACGTTTCCACGCTGAAGAAACAAAGAACGATGCTGATTTCAGCAAAGCTCTTGCTTCTCTTGCAGAAATTTATGTAAATGATGCTTTCGGTTCCGCTCACAGAGCTCACTCCTCCACCACAGGTGTAGCTGATTACCTTCCCGCAGTCGGCGGCTTCCTTATCAGAAAAGAGCTCGAATACATCGGCGGTGCTCTCGAAAATCCGAAGAGACCTCTCGTTGCTATCCTCGGCGGTGCTAAGGTTTCTGACAAAATCGGCGTTATCACAAACCTTCTCAACACAGTTGATACTCTTATCGTAGGCGGCGGTATGGCATATACATTCTTTGCTGCTCTCGGTTACTCCGTAGGTACTTCTCTCTGCGAAACCGACAAAATCGACATGGCTAAGGAAATGATGGACACAGCTAAGGCTAAAGGCGTTAACTTCCTTATCCCCATCGATAACAGAGTTGGTAAGGAATATGCAGAGGATACCGAAAATATGGTTGTTGACTCTGACAAAATCCCCGACGGTTGGATGGGCCTTGACATCGGTCCCAAAACTGAAGCTCTCTTTGCAGAAGCTGTTAAGGATGCAGGCACAGTAATCTGGAACGGTCCTATGGGTGTATCCGAATGGAAAAACTTCGCTTCAGGTACTATCGCAGTTGCTACAGCTATCGCAAACAGCGGTGCTATCTCCATCGTAGGCGGCGGTGACTCTGCTGCTGCTGTTCAGAAGCTCGGCTTCGCAGACAAAATGAGCCACATCTCCACAGGTGGCGGTGCTTCTCTCGAATTCCTCGAGGGTAAGGATCTTCCCGGTGTAGTAGCTCTCAACGATAAATAAGATTAAAAATTAAGGAGTAATAAAAATGAACAAGACTCTCAGAAAGGCAGTAATTGCCGGTAACTGGAAAATGAATATGACTCCCTCTCAGACCACTGCTCTTATCGAGGAAATGAAGCCTCTCGTAGCAGGTGCTGACTGTGAAGTTGTTCTCTGCGTTCCCTTCGTAGACATCGCTGCAGCAATCGAAGCAGCTAAGGGTTCAAACATCAAAATCGGTGCTGAAAACGTACATTTCAAAGCTTCCGGTGCATACACAGGCGAAATCTCTGCTGATATGCTCAAGGAAACAGGTGTTGAATATGTAGTAGTAGGTCATAGCGAAAGAAGACAGTACTTCGGTGAAACAGACCAGACTGTAAACCTTCGCTCTCTTGCTGCTATCAAGGCAGGCCTCAAGCCCATCATCTGTGTAGGTGAAACTCTCGAGCAGAGAGAACTCGGCTATACCGAAACTCTCCTCAAGTATCAGACAAAGATGGCTCTCACAAACATTTCTGCTGAAGAGCTTAAAAACGTTGTTATCGCTTACGAACCCGTATGGGCTATCGGTACAGGTGTTACTGCTACTGCTGACCAGGCTGACGAAGGCAACGGTTATGTCCGTGCTGCTATCGCTGAAGCTTACGGTGCTGATGTAGCTGAAACTGTTACCATCCAGTACGGCGGTTCAATGAACGCTGCTAACGCTGCTGAACTCGTTTCAAAGGTAAACGTAGACGGCGGTCTCATCGGCGGTGCATCACTTAAGGCTGCAGATTTCTCTGTAATCGTTAAGGCTGCTTCCGAGCAGAAATAAATTCTATTAAAACTTAAAGGGGCTCACAGAGCCCCTTTTTGATGAAGAAAGGATAAATCAAATGAAAAAACCTGTTTTACTTTGCATTATGGACGGTTTCGGTAAGAATCCTTCCGAATACGGTAATGCTATCGTAGCTGCCGAAACTCCTAATCTTGATAAAATTATGAATGAAAACCCCATGACCTTCATCGGTGCATCAGGTATGGACGTTGGTCTTCCCGACGGTCAGATGGGTAACAGCGAAGTAGGTCACACCAACATCGGTGCAGGCCGTGTTGTTTATCAGGAGCTTACAAGAATCACAAAGTCAATCGCTGACGGCGATTTCTTTGAAAACGAGGCTCTCTGCGGTGCCATGGAAAACTGCGTTAAAAACGGCTCAGCTCTTCACCTTATGGGTCTGATGAGTGATGGCGGTGTTCACTCACATAACACACACCTTTATGCAATCATCGAGCTTGCTAAGAAGATGGGTGTCAAAGAAGTATTCGTACACTGCTTCCTCGACGGCCGTGACGTTCCTCCCGCATCAGGTGCAGATTATGTTAAAGAAACTTACGATAAGCTTGCTGAAATCGGTCTTGGCAAAATCGCCACAGTAATGGGCAGATACTATGCTATGGACAGAGACAACCGTTGGGACAGAGTAGGTAAGGCTTATGCTGCTATGGTTTACGGTGAGGGTATCAAGGCTGAATGTGGCGTAGAAGCTATCAAAAAAAGCTACGAAACCATCGACGCTGAGGGTAAAAACCTCACTGACGAATTCGTTCTCCCCACAGTTCTCACTGAAGACGGCAAAATCAAAGCAAACGACAGCGTTGTATTCTTTAACTTCCGTCCCGACAGAGCCAGAGAAATCACCAGAACCTTTGTTGACGAAGCCTTCGACGGCTTTGAAAGAAAGAACGGATTCTTCCCTCTCTACTATGTATGTATGACTCAGTATGACGCTACAATGCCCAACGTTCACGTAGCATTCAAGCCTCAGACTCTCGAAAATACCTTTGGTGAATATATGGCAAAAATGGGCAAAACTCAGCTCAGAATCGCCGAAACAGAAAAGTACGCTCACGTAACCTTCTTCTTCAACGGTGGTGTAGAAAAGCAGTACGAAGGCGAGGACAGAATCCTCGTTGCTTCTCCCAAGGTTCCCACCTATGATATGCAGCCCGAAATGAGCGCTTACGAGGTAACAGAAAAGGTAGTTGAAGCTATCGGAAGCGGCAAATATGACGCTATTATCCTTAACTTTGCTAACTGTGATATGGTCGGTCATACAGGTATTTTTGACGCTGCTAAGGCTGCAGTTGAAGCTGTCGACACCTGCGTAGGCAAGGTTTACGATGCAGTTATGAAAATGGATGGCGTAATGCTTATCACAGCTGACCATGGTAACGCTGACAAAATGTACGAGGAAGACGGCTCACCCTTCACTGCACACACTACATTCCCTGTTCCCTTTGTTGTATGCGGTTATGACTGTAAGCTCCGTGAAGGCGGTAAGCTCTGCGACATCGCTCCCACAATGCTCAAGATTATGAACATTGAACAGCCCGCAGAAATGACAGGCGTTTCAATCGTAGAATAAAATATAAGCATATAAAAATGAGGCTGATTGATTTCAGCCTCATTTTTTTGCTACACTTATATCAAAATTTTATCCCGTATGACACATTATTAATCAAGCCTTCTGCCACACCAAGGGCAATATTTTATGACAATATACGATGAAATAAAACCGCCGACTAAATCAGCAAGAGGGATACCGTATTCATTATCATCAGAATAAAACCATACGGGTTTATCTTCTTTATCTCCATTATCCGGAACCTTATCTTCACATCTCAAATAAATATGAGACTTCATATCCTCACAGCAAAACTTTTTCATATTACAGGTTCTCCTTACTTTTTATAAACAACAAGTAAACATCCGTCTTTTACGCTGATTTCCGCTTTTTTGCCGATGAACTCATTACTTACACCTACAGGATTAAAGGAATTTAAATTAGCATTTTGGAGAGTGTATTTGAGATTTTTCAGTGTTACTCCCCTGCTTTCGTCGGAAAGTGAGAAAACAGAAATGTAGCCTTTAAGGCTTTCATTGAGAAAAAGAGTGTCATTCTTAAAGACTGTAAAAATCTCGTCACCGTGAATTATCGTAGCTCTGCCGCCTTTAGAAGTGATATAATGGAGAAGCTGAATATTAGCTACAGAATGGTCAGAGCGCTCTCCACCCAACGCTCCTAAAAGCACGAAATCGCGATAACCCTTTGCATACCCTGTATCTACGGCAAGCATCATATCTGTTTCATCCTTTTCACAGGGTGCCACTATTTTATTCTCCGTCTCAGGTACTGTGCCGAAGGAATCGAAGTCTCCTACTACGCAGTCACACTCTCTGCCGAGAAGATTTTTATAGCTGTAACCACCGTCAGCACAGATGATGTAATCGTCCGAACCAGCCTTGAAATCAGGCTGAGTTATGTCACCCGCACCGATAATATAACAAGTCCTGCTCATTATTTTTTTCCTTTTCTCGTTACCTTTGTCTTGTTGCCCTTTTCATCCACAATGTAGGTGTTTTCGAGCTGACCTACAAGGCTTTCCTTAAAGGAATCGATATATGCACGTCTTAAAACAGCTCTTTCAGCCTGCTCCTCTTCGGTGAGACCTTCAGGTGTTTTTGCCTTTCGTGCGAGCTCGTTTATTCTGTCAATCTGTGCCTGTGTTACCATAATTATTCACTCTCCCATTTTTTCCATTCATCAGGACAAAAGCCTAATGTAGCCTTTTTACCGTTCCTTACTATCGGAGTTTTAAAAAGCTCCTGATTTTCTAAAAGCTTTTCTTCCTTAGCATCCTCCGAGGCAAGATATTTAATATATGATGAATCATATTTTTTACTTTTTTCATTGACTAAGTCCTCAAGCTTACAGCCGAGTGCCCTTTTTATTGACTGATATTCGCCCTTGCTCATTCCGTATTTAGCAAGGTCAACAAACTGAAACTTAATGTTTCTTTCCTTAAAATATCTCTGTGCTTTTTTCGTATCAAAGCACTTACTTGTACCGTAAATCTGTATATTCATATTATTCACCTTTCTTAAGAAGACAAACACTGTGCACTGCTATCCCCTCACCTGCACCTGTAAAGCCGAGTCCCTCCTCGGTAGTGGCTTTGACACTTACACAGTCAATATCCATACCTAAAGCAGAAGCGATATTTTCTCTCATAGTATCGATGTGCGGACGTAACTTAGGTCTCTGGCATAAAATAGTAGCGTCAATATTTTCAGCGACATAGCCTTTACTCTTGACCGCTTCATAGGCTGTTTTCATAAGTAGGACACTGTCTGCACCCTTGTACTGCATATCCGTATCGGGAAAGAGCTTACCAATGTCTCCCAAAGCTGCTGCACCTAAAAGTGCATCAGTAACGGCATGGAGCAGAACATCAGCGTCAGAATGACCCAAAAGGCCTTTCTCATATGGGATTTTTACTCCGCCTAAAATAAGATCTCTGCCTTCGACTAATTTATGAACATCGTATCCGTGTCCTATTCGCATAATCCTATCTCCTTAAGTGTTATAATAAATTCCTCGTAGGTTACAAAGGTATTGAGTATCTTTACAAGCGACGAGGTAGAAAGTCTTTCAGGTAAAGCAAGTTTTTTAAGAAGCAGCTTCCTTTTTTCACTGCTGTTTTCTCTGCCTGTAAGACCGTATTCATATAAATCAATATTAGTTATCAGTCTTCTTCCTTCCTTCTCACTTTCTGTGGCTAAAACGCCCGCCTTTGCGAAAGCGTCGAGAAGTATCTGTTCACTGATTCCCTCTACACCGAGCTTTCCTTCCTTGGATGCTTCGTTTTTCCTTTTCTCTTTACCGAAAATATCGGGAATGTAAACGTGAGTAATTTTATCCTTCGGTATAGTGGAATTGATGAAATTACGTATGAGAAAGCCTGCAGAATCACTGTCAGTCAGAACAATAATCCCTTTTTCTTTTGCAAGTCTTCGCAATAACGCTTGTTTTTCCTTATCCTTAAAAATACCGAATCCGTCAGTTTTAATAATCAGGGAATCGATGATTCCGCTGAGCTTTATTATATCGTATTTACCCTCTACTATAACGGGTCTGTCGAGCTTAATCATACTCTTTCACCGTTTGTTATAAGAAAGAGCTTTACCATAAGCTGTTCTAAAACGAGAGCAGGCATAGAAGAACCGGTCTTTAACTGCCTATCAGCCTTAGCGAGCTCATCGAGACATTTTCTTATAACTGACATTTCGATTTTAGATGAGTCTCTGCCTGCATTACCGAGGGCAAAGGCACGATTTCTGTAACCGAAATCACCGGCTAATGCATCGGCCTTCTGACCGCAAGTCAGAGAAGCCTTAGCTCTGTACATATCTACATAAGAACTGATGATAACACCGAGAATATATTCCGCTTCGATTTTCTGTCTGAAAAGAGAGTGAAGTGTTTTATATGCCTCATCAAAATTCTTATTCATCAGAGCCTTAGTAAGTGCGTAGATTTTAGCATCGTCTGTCTTTGTAGCGACAGCGTCAATGTGAGCCTTGGTTATTTCACCCTCACCGACAAAGTTACAAATCTTATTCACCTCATTGATAAGCATATTATTATCATCACCGCACAGTGAAACAAGATAATTAGCCATCTGTGGTGTGAGAGTGCATTTCTGCTTGGAGGCTGAGGAAATAAGAGGCTTAATTAGGTCGTTGCCTGTTCTTTTATTTAGAACACAGACCCCACCGAACTTTTTAAACAGAGTTATAGCATTTTTAGCCTTAGCAGCGGAAAAATCAGGCTTTTTCTGATAGAAAATAATTATAGAAGTTTCAGGAGGATCAACAAAGAAATTTTCCATCATACGGAAGTTTTCCTCGCTGATACCTTCAAGCTTGAAATCCTCGATAACCAGACATCGTTTATCGCTCATCATCGGCATAATCGCTGCTGCCTGGAAAACAGAATCAAGATCGAGTCCTTTACCGTCATACTTCTCGAAATTAAAGGACTCAAAGGAAGGCTCCACATTCTTAGAAACAATCATATCAACATAGTTTTTCTTAAGGTAATCCTCATCACCGTAAATAAGATACACGGGCAGAAAATCTCCGCCTTTTATGTGAGCCTTGAGGCTCTTTTCATCAAACTCTGCCATCCTTTTCACCTCCTGAAATCAGCACGGTAACCGTGTAGGGATTATTCTCTCTGAAAGAGAATACAAATTTTTCACCATTGTAAGGTATTGTATCATATTTCTTTTCATCTTGCAAATATTCTTCGGAAAAAATCTCAGTTTTTATCCCGCCTGTATCAACCGTTATGTTTTTATCCTCTTTTATTATTTCCAGCTTATCAAACAGCACCGTGCTTTCTCCGTCACGGGTCAGAACTTTTTCTACACCCAGAGCAGTGCAAAGCGACTCTTTATCTTTCGAAATAAAATCTTCGACAAAAAATGCAGCTTCTATTTTAACTTTATCCCTTTCCGTATCTTCTGCTATTTCTTTTTCATCGTAGCTGTCTCCGTCAAAACCAATAAGTACACCTTTACCGTTAAGAGAAACTACAGCACAGCTGCCCCTGCTTTCACCGTAAAGTGTCACTTTGCACTTATCAAGCGAGGCATAAAAATTCACACTGAAGGAAAGAAGGAAAATTCCTGCAGAAATAATAGCAGTTATGCGCATAAGAACACGGCTGTAATTATATAAAAGCATAGCCGCCAAAAGGAAAACAAAAGCAACCACAAACCACAATCCGAGTTTTTCAAACTCTGTATTCACATAAGCGAAAGGTAAATCAGAAGCAAAATCTGCAACTTTGATTATATAATCAGACAAATACTTCATTATTGTTGCCACAAAGGGTGAAACTAAGGGCACGAACCTCAAAAATGAATACAGACCTGTCAGAAGTAAAAGCGGTGCTACGGCTAAAAATGAAAACAAATTTGTAAACGGCGACACAAAGGAAACACCGCCAAGCACAAGCACCGAAACAGGAAACACAAATATAATTACAGAAAGGCTGAGAGACACTGTCGCGAACAAAACTGAAAGAATTCTTTTAATCCTCTCACCGAAAATATTCAGTTTACCGTCTATCTTTTCACTTAAGGGAACTCCCATAATAATTATGCCCATAGTAGAGAAGAATGACAGCAGAAAGCTTATGTCCAAAACACCGAAGGGGTTAACTATAAGACCGCATACGGCAGCAAAGCCAAGGCTGTTAAGAGCATCTGTTCTCTTGCCGAGTATTTTCCCTATAAAATAAAGAACTGTCATAGCGCTCGCTCTTTTAACCGAACCGGTAAAGCAAGCAAAATTCATCATAAAAACAGTAAAAACAATCATCAATGCAGCCATTATCCTGCCCTTTCTGCCTCTGAAATCCATAAAGAGCGACAGGAACGCAACCCATATCGAAAGATGAAGTCCCGACACAGCCATTATGTGAACTACGCCCGATTCAATAAAACTGTCGTAGGTTTCATCAGACATATAGCTTTTATCGCCTGTAAGAACAGCAACAAGAAGTGAACCGTTTTCGTTGTCAAAATCGTGCATAAGAATTTCAGAAACACTACGTCTGAGCAAATCAATGTAGTAACCTACAGGTCTTCGCAATGGCTTTTCAGCTTCAAATTTTTCAAGCGAGTATGCACCGATATATATACCGCGTGACTTATAGCTATACCGAGAGGATTCTGAATAGGTTCCCGTTTTATATACGGTACCGCTGAAGCTTACTATGTCACCTATCTGTAAATCAGATGGATTTATTTGATCATAAGACTCAGAAAATGAAAAACGTAGTTTCGTTCTGACTTTATTTTCACTCACACTATCAGCTTTGATTACACAGTAATAACGTCTGTTTTCCCGGGAAAACTCAGGTCTTTCTGTAATCACACCACTGACAGAAACATTATCACCGACTAAAGCTACAGTGTCGTTATACTCCGTCTGAAAAACAGAAAACAAAAGACAGCCAAGAATTACCCCACCAAAAACAGTAGGAATAATCAAAGTCTGTCTTGTCTTTTTAATTATAAATGAAATTATGAAAGATACTGCCCCAAGGATAAGAAGGCTCACTGAAACAGCCGTGCTTTCTAAAAGATTAAGGCACAGCAGAACTGCAAACAAAGTAAAGCCAAAGCACGCAAGTGGCCGTTTCATATTTTAATCGTGAAAGAAAAGAGGAAGCTTTTCGAGGAAGATGATATCATCTCTGTCGGCGGCATCACCTTCTGCGAGAATAGCAGCCTTACCGACAATCTGTACATCAAACTGTTCAAGAAGCTTTTCCACAGCGAGGAGAGACTCGCCTGTGCTGATAACATCATCGAGAACAAGCACCTTTTTACCTCTCATCTTTTCACCCTCAAGACCGTCGAGGAAGAGAGTCTGTACCTTATCGGTAGTGATTGAGCGCACATTTACAGAAACGGGACTCTGCATATAAAGCTTAGCGCCCTTACGGCAGATAAAATAGGGCTTGCCGCTCTGTCTTGACATTTCGTGTGCTAAAGGAATAGCCTTGGCTTCGGGAGCTACGATGAAATCAAACTCAGGACATTTTTCAAGAAGCTCTGCGGCAGATGCGACAGTAATTTCAACATCACCGAAAATTACAAAGCCTGCGATATCAAGCTTATCGTTAACCTTACAAATCGGAAGCTCTCTTTCGAGGCCTGCGATAGTCATTTTATAAGTAGCCATAATTTTATTACTCCTTTAATTGTATTATCAGCCTGCAGGCCAGGTAAACTGTCTGCCGCCCATAAGGTGGAAATGAAGATGCTTAACGGTCTGTCCACCGTCTTCACCGCAGTTATTTACGATTCTGTAACCATTATCAAGACTAAGCTCCTTTCCGAGCTTAGCGGCAACCTCAAAGATGTGAGAAATAACAGCACTGTTTTCTTCAGTTATATCCGCACAGGAAGAAATATGCTCTTTGGGGATGATGAGAATATGAACGGGAGCCTGAGGCTCGAGGTCATAAAAAGCAAGTACGCTGTCATCCTCGTAGGCTTTTTTTGAAGGGATTTCACCGTTCGCTATTTTACAAAAAATGCAATCCATATTTTTTTCTCCTTTTTATATACTGTCCATTTTTGAAAGAGGGACAGAGAATTTTTTATTTAAGCATAGAAGTGAGAACCTCTGCGGCACTCTTTACTGCTTCGGGAAGAAGCGCGATATCTTTGGCACCTGCCATAGCGCTGTCGGGCTTACCGCCACCGTTACCGCCTGCCTTTTTTGCGATTTCGCGGGCAAGATTACCTGCATGGGCACCCTTAGCCACTGCATCCTTACCGCAGCAGGTGCAGATATTACCTGTACCTTTAGCCTTCTGAACACCTGCGATTACACCTACATAATTGTCGCCCTTACTCTTTACAAGGTCGCACATATTACGAAGCTCATCGGGAGTAGTGTCATCAAAGAAGGCTGTTACAAGCATTACACCGCCGATTTCCTGAGCATTACCGAGCATCGACTCGGTTTTGATGTTAGCAAGAACACCTGAAAGCTTTTCGATTTCCTTTTCTTTTGCTTTAAGGTCAGCCATTACTGAAATCGCTTTAGTAGCAATATCATTGGGGTTAGGAGCCTTAATAGCGACCGCAGTATCACGGATAAGAGCGTTTTTGCTGTCAATATAGGTCATAACATTCATACCTGTTACTGCTTCGATTCTGCGAACACCTGAAGCAACAGATGATTCGGAAACAATTTTGAAGAGACCGATATTACCTGTATTTTCTACATGGGTACCGCCGCAAAGTTCAGTAGAGAAATCGCCTGCTTTTACGACTCTTACCACATCACCGTATTTTTCACCGAAGAGAGCCATAGCACCCATAGCCTTAGCTTCATCGATAGGCATTTCTTTAACAAGCATTTCTACGGAAGAAAGGATTTCTTCATTTACCATAGCTTCTACTTCTTTAAGCTCATCTGCAGTTACTGCAGCGAAATGAGTAAAGTCAAAGCGGAGAATATCGCTGTTAACGAGCTGACCTGCCTGCTCAACATGAGTACCGAGAACCTTTCTGAGAGCTGCCTGAAGAAGATGGGCAGCTGTGTGGTTTCTCATCGTTGCCTTTCTTTTACATTCATAATAAGCAGCTACCGTTCTGTCGCCAACCTTAACTGCATCACCAGAAAGTACACCGTGATGAAGAATAACACCGTCAGCGTCCTTGGTAGTATTGGTAACCTCGAAGGTATTTTCACCGACAGTTATCACACCGGTATCACCGGCCTGTCCGCCGCTTTCTGCATAGAAAGAGGTTTTATCGAGAATAAGAGTTGCCTCTGTACCGTCTTCGATAAAGTCTTTTCTTTCACCGTCAGCAACGATAGCAAGAACGGTGGCTTCTACATTGTTTTCTGAGTAACCTCTGAATTCGGTAGCGGAAATGTCCTTAAGAGATACACCAGTGTTTCTCCAGTCGGACTCTGCAGTTGCGCCCTTACCTTTCTTTGCAAGCTGTCTTGCCTCTTCAACGAGCTTTCTGAAAGAAGCTTCATCAACAGTTATATTCTTTTCCTCACAGATTTCCTTGGTAAGATCGATGGGGAAGCCGTAGGTATCCTGAAGCTTGAATGCGTCGTCACCTGAAAGAACACCGCCTTCGGACTTTGCGATCATTTCATTAAGAAGTCCGAGACCTGAGTCAATGGTCTTATAGAAGCTTTCTTCTTCCATAGAAATAACCTTTTTAATATAATCCTTCTTATCCACAAGCTCGGGATATGCATTGGCATTCTCCGCGATAACGGTTTCGCAAACCTCAGCAAGGAAAGGTCTGTCGATACCGATAAGCCTGCCGTGACGGGCAGCTCTTCTGAGAAGTCGGCGAAGAACATAGCCGCGTCCGCTGTTTGAAGGAAGAACACCGTCACCTACCATAAAGGTAGTGCTGCGGATGTGGTCGGTGATAACACGAAGAGAAATATCCTTCTTTTCATCATCGTGGTAATTGATACCTGCGATGTCGATAATGTGCTTCATAATATTACGGACGGTGTCAACCTCGAAGAGATTGTCAACATCCTGCATAACACATGCAAGTCTCTCAAGACCCATACCTGTATCGATATTAGGATTAGCCAGACGCGTGTAGTTATTGTTGCCGTCGTTTTCAAACTGTGTGAAAACAAGGTTCCAGACCTCGATATATCTGTCACAGTCACAACCTACCTTACAGTCAGGCTTTCCACAGCCCTTAGAGGGACCTCTGTCAAAATAAATCTCTGAACAGGGACCGCAGGGACCTGCACCGTGCTCCCAGAAATTATCCTCCTTACCGAAGCGAACCATGTGGGAGGGATCAACACCTACCTCCTTAGTCCAGATATCGAAGGCTTCATCGTCATCAAGATAAACACTGACATAAAGAAGCTCTTCGGGAATCTCCATAACCTTGGTAAAGAATTCCCAGGCCCAGGCTGTAGCCTCTCTTTTAAAATAATCACCGAAAGAGAAGTTACCGAGCATTTCGAAATAAGTTCCGTGACGTGCGGTTTTACCTACATTTTCGATGTCAGGAGTACGAATACACTTCTGACAGGTAGTTACTCTTTTACTGGGAGGGGTCACCTCACCGGTAAAGTATTTTTTCATCGGTGTCATACCTGCATTGATAAGGAGAATACTTTTATCTCCCTGAGGCACGAGAGAAAAGCTGGGGAGTCTGAGATGCTCTTTGCTCTCGAAAAATGAGAGATATTTCTCTCTGATTTCATTAAGTCCCATCCATTTCATAAGTCTGATTTCCTTTCAGTATATGATTTTATTTTTAGCAAAAAAATATAGTGCCACACACTTCTCGGGGTGAACATAGCCACGGTACCACCCGATTTGTGCATAAAGCACCACTCTGTAACCTTTAACGCAGGTCAGACGTCAACCCTTTCGGGAGCAACTGATGAAAGCAGCGACCGTACTTCCCGTCATAAGTGGCTCACAGCCGAAGGCCACTATCTCTGAAATGACAGTCGAAGAGGTTTCTTTCGTCATAGTCGTTAAAATATTAATAACACTGTAATTTTACTATATATACTTATATTTTGTCAAGCAAAAACAGTAATTTATACCTTAGTTTTTCTCAGGCAGAAAGTCAATACCTTTACCTAGTCCGTGTCTCATAAGGCTTGACATAAGCATAGCAACCTCAGCAGCAGGGCGACGAGTTTCCTTATTGAGCCAGGTCCACAAAAAACTGGTCATACCTGCGGATATAAAATTAATAATATAGCTGGCTGTTTCGCCCACTGTCTCTCCGTCAAGAAATTTTCCTGTCATTCTTATATAAGCCTCACCTACGCTGATATTACCCTTATCGCTCAAAACAATAAGGAATAATTCTCTTTTTCCTTCGATGTATTCGAGAAGCTTTGTCAGGAAAACAGTAGTGTTATACCCTTCCTTATTAACAGTATAAAACACATCCAGCATATCGTTCATAATATCCTGAACAATGTCGTCATAAAGCTCATACTGAGTATTATAATGACGGTAAAAGGTGCTTCTGTTTATATCTGCACCGTCACAGATATCTTTTATACTGATAGAATGAATAGACTTTTCCTTCATAAGATCGATAAGGCTTTCTTTAAGAAGTATTTTGGTCATTTTGACCCTGCGACTTTCTTTTATTTCAGACATATTCTTATCTCCTATGTGTTAATTTCAAATCATTATATCACAGAAAGTAGAAAAATGCAACACCGTGTAGGAATTTATTCATAACGCCCTATAAATATTAAACGTTATTTTTAATTTTTTTCTAAAAAACATTTTATTTATATATTTTATCCAAAAAATGTGATATAATTTTTTTATGTAAAACAAATTAAAGGTGAAGAAATATGCTTGACATCAAAAATGCAACTAAAAAATACGGGAAACTGAAAGCAAACGACAATATATCCCTAACAGTAAACGACGGAGAAATCGCCATTCTTTTAGGACCTAACGGCGCGGGAAAATCCACTCTTATAAAAAGCATCGTAGGTCTTCTTCGCTTTGAAGGCGAAATATCTGTTGACGGTAAAAGCAACAAAAGTATTTATGCAAAATCTCAGATCGGATATATACCCGAAATGCCCGCTGTTTACGATATGCTTACTGTCGGTGAACACTTAGAGTTCATACTGAGAGCATACAAAAAGGACGATGACGGCTACGCTGATGAGCTCATGGAGCTTTTCGAGCTGAAGGATAAAAAAGATAAGCTCTGCAAAGAACTCTCAAAGGGTATGCAGCAAAAACTGTCCATCTGCTGTGCTCTTATCCACAGACCAAAAGTGGTTGTTTTTGATGAGCCTATGGTCGGTCTTGACCCCCACGCCATTAAAAATCTGAAAGAAATCATTCTGAAGCTTAAAAATGAGGGTGCTTCGGTTCTTATAAGCACTCACATGATTGACAGCATAGAGGATTATTGGGATACTGCTTATATAATGGTAGACGGACAGCTTAAGGAAAAGATTCTCAAAGGACAGGAAGGCGCTTCTCTCAGCGAAATTTTCTTCGCAGTTACGGAAGGTGACAAATGATGATACCTTATGTTTATCTTGTCACAAGAAGAGCGAAAAACATCATAAAAGAATTTATCAGAAAGCCCTCAAAAATTATTTTTCTGTTATTCTTTCTCTTTATATTAGTTTTCAGCTTTTATACGAGTGCAACATCAACTCCTCCAGAAAGCTTTTTAAGAGATAAAACAGAGTTTTATGCAATAGTGTTCGCCCTTTATACTTACGTATTCTTTATGACGGCAAAAAACGGATTCATAAACGGTGCATCAATGTTTTCCATGGCTGATGTTAACCTGATGTTTACGGCACCTCTGAAAGAAAAAAGCGTGCTTACTTTCGGTCTTTTTCAGCAGCTGGGAAAATCCCTTACTCTGGGACTTTTCATCCTTTATCAGTCTTCTGTGGTAAAAAATATTTACGGCTTACCTGTTTCGTCGCTTTTCTCCGTACTTGTCGGCTATGGGGCAGTGGTTTTTATAGGACAGATGTTTGCTACAGTTATATACACACTGACCTGTTCAGATGACAGAAAGGTGTTAAGAGGCAAGAGCATTTTTTACGGGGTATTCGCTATGTTCATCGCCATACTTCTTTGCAGAACATATATTTCCGGAATATCCCTTGAAAGCCTTGTTTACGCCTCCAGAGAGAAAATAATGTACCTTTTCCCTGTCAGCGGATTTGTTTCCTTCACGGTTCAGGGAGCTATAGAAGGTAATGTTCATTCATTAATTACAGGCATAGCCATTTTTACTTTTTTATGCCTTACCTTCTACCTGGTGCTCTCCGGAATAAAAGGAGATTTTTACGAGGATGTACTTAAAGCAACACAGATAAGTCATTCAGCCATAACTGCCCGAAAAGAAGGCAAAGCTGCTGAAAACGCTCCCAGAAACGTAAAAATCGGAAAAGCAGGCATCACAAAAGGCTACGGTGCATCTGTCATAACGTATAAACACAGAAAAGAGAATAAAAGAAGTAATCCTCTGCTTCTGAGTCCCTTGTCCTTTCTTATGGCAGGATTTTCTTTCGTTTACTGTCTGATGTTTTCGGAAGAAAATATTGCACTTTTCGTAATAAACGTATATACTATGTCTATGACAGTATGCATAGGCAGATGGGCTAAGGAATTCACCTATCCCTACATCTATCTTATACCCGAAAGTAATTTCAGAAAGCTTATTTATCTTTTAAAGTCGGACATTCCTCTTATGGCAGCCGAAAGCTTAATTTGCTTTATTCCGCTTATCCTTCTCGGCTCATGCAGCGTAATCGAAGGAGCAGCTATGGTTCTGGCAAGATTTTCCTTTGGTATAATGTTCATAGGTGTTAATCTTATATTACAAAGATTTGCAGGCGACTCGGAGAAAAGATTTTTTTCAGTTATGGTTTATTTCCTTCTTACAGTAATCTTCTCTCTGCCAGCTGTAACTGTGGGAGTCATAACAGGTATGGCATTCCCCTTCAATCCCGAAATCATATACACTTTTATAGCAATACTCAATGGCATAATTTCACTTATGCTGATTTACCTGTGCAGAAATGTACTGGAATATTCCGAATACAATAACAGATAAGAAAGGACTAAAATATGAAAGGTATTATTTTAGCCGGTGGCTCAGGCACAAGACTTTATCCTCTTACTATGGTTATGTCCAAACAGCTTCTCCCTGTATATGACAAGCCGATGATTTACTATCCCCTTTCAGTTCTTATGCTGGCAGGAATAAAGGACATTTTAATTATTTCCACTCCTACGGACCTGCCGAATTTCGAAAGACTGTTAGGCGACGGAAGTGATTTCGGTGTTAACCTTTCCTATGCAGAACAGCCCTCACCTGACGGATTGGCTCAGGCATTCATCATCGGCGAAGATTTTATCGGTGACGACTGCTGTGCTATGGTGCTCGGTGATAACATCTTTTACGGAAACGGCTTTACGAAGATTTTAACCGAAGCCAAAGAAAATGCTGAAAAAGGTATCGCCACCGTTTTCGGCTATTACGTAGATGACCCTGAGCGCTTCGGTGTGGTGGAATTCGACGAAAATAAGAACGTCATCTCCATCGAAGAAAAGCCGAAAAATCCCAAATCGAACTACTGTGTTACGGGTCTTTATTTCTACGATAACCGCGTTAGTGAATATGCCAAATCAATAAAAAAATCAGACAGAGGCGAATACGAAATCACAGACCTCAATGTGCGCTATCTAATGGAAAAATCCCTTGCTGTCAAGCTTTTAGGCAGAGGCTTTGCTTGGCTCGATACAGGTACGGTAGAAAGCCTTCACGAAGCAGCTGAGTTCGTAAGAATCACAGAAACGAGACAGTCCGTTATGATTTCAGCACCCGAGGAAATCGCATTCATAAAAGGCTGGATAAGCGAAGATCAGCTTAAGAAGGCCGCTGAAAAATACGGTAAATCTCTCTACGGACAGCATCTTAAGAAAGTAGCAGAAGGTAAATTCAGATATTAATAACAAACAGCACCTTTGGATTCAAATCCTTAGGTGCTGTTTATGTTTATTTTTCAAAAGCAAGTCTCTCATCGCCGTCTTCGAGATGTATAATTCCACAATAAGTGTATCCGAGCTTAGAGAGCATATTCTGCATAACCCTGTTATCTCTGTGTGTATCAATTCTGATATGCGGGAACTGATTTTCAGCCCACTTCATCATAAAGGTACCTGTACCCTTCACTTCACCTGAGGAAGCTATTCGGTGCACGACTGCATAAGGCTCGTTATTCTGCCATTTTCCGTCATATATAACCTTATAGGTAGGGTCTTCACCCGGAATAAAAGCAAGGACGCCTACTACTTTTCCGTCCTCGGTACAGACATAGCTCTGACTGATTTCTATATCCTTTTCAATAAGCTCTCTCTGAGGTTTATGGGTTTTCCACTGGTTCGGATTACCTGTTTTCGCCATAAAATCACGTGCAAGAGCATATATTTCCATAACCCTGTCAAGGTCATCACGTGTTGTTTTCCGTATCTCCATTTTTACCTCATTAGATATATTTTTCGTCAGGGACATAGCCTGGAATAGTCTTTAATTTAAAAGCATTGATACGGTTAAGGTAGTCTATTCTTTCTTTGGTCTTTTCGTCTTCACATACACCCGTTCTGATGTATTTATCGAGAACTGCATAGGTGAAGCCGAGCTTATCCTCATCCGTATAACCGCAAAGACCGTCAGAGGGCACCTTTTCGATAAGGTTTTCAGGAAGGCCGAGACATCTTCCCACTTCCTTTACCTCCTGAACTGTAAGGTGAGCCAGAGGGCTGAAATCACCTGCACTGTCACCGTAACGCGTGGAGTATCCCACCCAGTCCTCAGACAAATTACAGGTATTTGCCACTCTGCCGTTTAGAGACTGAGAAAAAGCGTAAACTGTAGTCATTCTGACACGCGGCGCAAGATTAATCTTCGTCTGCTCACCTATTTCCAGACCGCAGTCATTCATACCCTTGATTACACCGTCGTATGCATCCTTAATATTACAAACATAGTATCTGATACCGAGGAAATTAACGAGCTGAAGAGCATCGTCAATATCCTTCTGCTCACCGTTAGGCATAAGAACACCGTATACTCTGTCCTTGCCTAAAGCCTCTACACACAAAGCGGCTACAACGGTAGAATCCTTTCCTCCCGAAATACCGATAACAGCATTACAGCCCTTACCGTTTTCCTCAAACCAATCTCTTATCCATTTTATTGCGCCGTCTGTAACTTTTTTTACATCAAACATATGTACACCTCATTTTCTGTTTTCATAAAGATTATACACTATTTTTCGCTGTTGTAAATAATAAATCCGGATTATTATTGAAATAAAGTTAATTTTGGTATATAATCTAACAGTAAAATTTAATTTAAGGAAAAGAGGCAGATTTTATGAAGAAATCAACTAAAATCGTTCTTGGTGCTCTCGGTGCTGCAGCCGTAGGCAATGCAGTACATGCCGCAGTTTACCGTCCAAAGAAAACTGAAGTTCCTCCCATTCCTCAGGAATCGGTAGATGTGGACTCATACCGTGCACATCTTTCAAAGGCTGTGCAGTATAAAACCGTTTCATACAGAGATTCAGACAAAGTAGACTGGGCAGAATTCGAAAAATTTCACGCTTTTCTGGACGAAGCTTACCCCCTCATCAAAGAAAATCTCGAAAAAGAAATAGTTCCTCCCGCTAATCTTCTCTACCGCTGGAAGGGAACAAGAGATGACCTCGAGCCTATCGCACTTCTGGCACATCAGGACGTAGTTCCCGTTTCAGAGGGTACTGAACAGGACTGGGAGCACGATGCTTTCAGTGGATATGACGACGGTGAATTCGTATGGGGTCGTGGCAGCATAGATATGAAAAATCACCTTATCGCTGTTATGGAGTCTGTCGAAGCTCTTCTTAAGGATGGCTTCAAACCTGAAAGAGATGTTTATCTTCTCTTCGGTGATAACGAAGAAGTGGTAGCCAACGACAAAAACGGTGCACATGACCTTATGACGACACTTAAAGAAAGAGGCATCCGTCTCGACAGCGTTATCGATGAAGGCGGAGCCATTATTCCCATCAATGTACCGGGTGTACTTAACGATAAGTATCTCGTAGGCGTAGGTGTGGCTGAAAAAGGATATTCAGACATCGAAATCGTGGTCAATGCAAAGGGCGGCCACTCATCACAGCCTCCCGTTCACAGTGCTTTAGGCAAGCTCGCTACCGCAATTTCTGACCTGGAAAAGAATCAGTTCAAGGCTTATTTCAACGAAAATATGAAAATGCTCATTGATTCTATTGGCAGAGAATGCACATATCCCGTTCGACTCATCACCTGTAATATGCCCTTGCTTATGCCTGTTATCCTCGAAGCTTTTAAGGCAATCCCCTTCGGCGCCTGCCTAGTAAGAACGACCACAGCCGTTACTATGGCTCAGGGCAGTCCTGCCGCAAACGTTCTTCCACAGAGAGCATCTGCTACCGTCAACTTCCGTGCTATGCCCGGCACAACCAAACAGGACCTCGTGGACCACATCAGAAAGTGTGTACGATACAAGGATATCGAAATCAATGTTCTCAACTCAAAAGAAGCATCAAAGTTCTCTCCCACTGATTCCAGAGCATACAAAATCATTTCAGAGATTAATAAAGCCATCGAACCCGGCGGTATCGTGGCACCTTATCTGGTTATGGGCGGCACTGATGCTTATAACTACGAACCCATCTGTGATAATATTTATCGCTATGCTCCATTTAAGGTAGATGTTCCTCTTCTTCGCTGTACTCACGGTACCAACGAAAGATTACCCATATCCTGTATGGAAAACGCTCTCATTTTCTTCAAAAATTACATCAGAAGAGCAAGCGCAGAAAACTAAAAATAGTAAAGAGCCTACTGCAAAAGTAGGCTCTGTTTTCATATAAAAGAGTGCCGACAGATTAAACTCCGTCGGCACATTCTTATTAAATAAATTATTTCTCCCAGGGGAAAGTGTACTGTGTAAGACCGAGGTCGTCGCGAACCTTGTTCATTTCAGCCTGAACAGATTCATTGATGGGCACACCGCTGTCTTTTCTCTGCATCCAGATGTCATATTCCTTTTCACCTGCAGTGTAGATTCTATCCTCACCGGGAGCCTTCTTGGATGCTCTCATTGAACGGATGATGTCGCCTGCCTTCTTACGTGCGATTTCTTCACCCATAAAGTGTTCTGTATCGATAGCAATAAAGAAATGACCGAGCTGATAGGGACGGATATTGCCTTCTGCATCCTTACCGTCGAGATCCTTACCGTAAGCACCGTCCTGAAGAATGGATGAAAGGAATTCTACGAAGAGAGCAAAGCCGTATCCCTTGTAACCGCCGAGAGCTTCACCGATACCACCGAGAGTGGTAAGAGCAGCTGTACCCTGACGGATTTTCTTGAGAGCAACACCTGCATCTCCTTCTACAGGATTACCGTCGAGGTCGATAACAGTACCGGGATGGATTTCTTCACCGATTCTCTCATAATATTCTACCTTACCGTTCTGTGTGATAGATGTGGCACAGTCGAAGTTAAAGTCGAAATCTTCATCAGTAGGAACACCGAGAGTAAAGGGGTTAGTACCGAACATACCTTCTACACCGAGTGTGGGAGCAACAGAAGGACGAGCGTTTGTACCTGTCATACCGATGCAGCCTGCTTTTGTAGCCATAGTGGTGTAATAACCGGCGATACCGTAGTGACATGAGTTACGTACTGCAACCATACCCATACCGTATTTCTTAGCTTTTTCGATAGCCATACTCATAGCCTTGTAGCCGATAACCTGACCCATACCGTGGTGACCGTCAACTACTGCTGTGGTGGGAGTTTCCTTGAGAATTTCGAAATTAGTTACGGGCTGCTGAATACCTGCATTGATACGGTCAATGTAAACAGGCTTAAAACGGTTACAGCCGTGAGATTCGATGCCTCTTCTGTCGGATTCAAGAAGAACATCGGTAACAATTTCTGCGTCATCAGCAGGCACACCTACACCGATGAAGGCATCCTTGATAAAGTCGTGTGTGGTTTTCCAGTCGAGAATTACTTTTGGCATTTTAGTCCACTCCTATTATTTAAAATTATTTTCTTTTCTATATTCAAGCATTAACGCTTAAATTACTGTTTATTCTTTTTCTTCCCAGTCCATAGCTCTGGTTACAGCCTTTTTCCAGCCCGCATAGAGTCTGTTTCTTTCGTCCATATCCATTTCGGGAGTAAATATACGGTCAACCTCTCTGTTTACTTCGATATCTTCGAGGCTGTCCCATACGCCTACAGCCAGACCGGCGAGATATGCTGCACCGAGCGCTGTGGTTTCTACAGTCTTCGGACGGTCAACCTTAGTCTGTGCCATATTGGCCTGAATCTGCATCATGATGTTACTTACGCTGGCGCCACCGTCTACACGAAGCTCGGAAATATCAATGCCTGAATCATCCTTCATAGCCTCGAGAAGGTCAGTCATCTGATAAGTGATTGATTCGAGAACGGCACGTGCTATATGCTTTCTGTTTACACCTCTGGTAAGACCTACGATGCATCCGCGGGCGTACATATCCCAGTAAGGAGCACCGAGACCTGTAAATGCGGGAACAAGATAGCATCCGTTAGCATCGGGAACACTTTCAGCGAGCTCGTCACATCTTTTCGGACTGTCAATAAGCTGAACCTCATCACGGAGCCATTTGATAACCGAACCTGCATTGAAGGCACTGCCTTCGATAGAATATGTAGTTTCGCCGTTATAGCTCCATGCGACACCTGTAAGAAGATTATTTTTAGATACTACACGTTTATTACCTGTGTTCATAAGAAGGAAACAGCCTGTACCGTAGGTATTCTTTGACATACCGGGCTTAAAGCATGCCTGTCCGAAAAGTGCTGAGGGTTGGTCACCGATAGCACCGCAGATAGGAACACCTGCAAGCTCTTCGATACCGATGATGTTACTTGCAACCTGACCGTAAATTTCACTCGAAGGAACAGGCTTGGGAAGGATGTTCATGGGAACGCCCAATTTTTCACAGAGATATTCGTCCCAGCAAAGCTTATCAACATCAAAGAGCATTGTTCTTGATGCATTCGAATAGTCGGTTACGTGAGTTTTACCGCCTGAAAGATTCCATATAAGCCAGGTTTCAACAGTACCGAAAAGAAGCTGTCCTGCCTCAGCAAGAGCCTTTACACCGGGAACATTGTCTAAAATCCATTTAATCTTTGTGGCGGAGAAATAAGCATCCACGATAAGTCCTGTATGCTCAGTGATATAATCACAGAGTTCTTTGTCCTCTTTGATTTTTTCGCACATATCAGCAGTTCTTCTGCACTGCCAAACGATAGCATTGTAAACAGGCTTACCTGTGCTTCTGTCCCACAGAATGGTGGTTTCTCTCTGATTTGTGATACCGATACCTGCGATATCTGATGCAGAGAACTTACCTGAACGAAGAACGGTAGTAATGGAATTGAACTGACTGTAAAGAATATTAAGCGGATCGTGCTCAACCCAGCCTGCCTTAGGATAAATCTGCTCAAACTCATTCTGAGCTTTAGCGATGATGTTACCTTTTTTGTCAAAAACGATAGCTCTTGAACTTGTGGTACCCTGGTCAAGGGACAGAATTAATTTTTCACTCATATTTTCTTTTCCTCCTTTGCTACGGGATATAAAAAGAAAAACGAAAAAATAGATACACTTAACCCACGGACGGGATATTCAATCTATTCTCTCATCTCCATAGAATCATATCTCATAACAATTAATATTCCGAAAACACATATACAATTCTCCGAATAAACGTGTCTTCAAATTTACACATACATTGTACTTGAAAACAGTTGTTTTGTCAACATTAAACAGGAGTTTTTTACCCCCACTCACAAATATTTTACTTTAACCAAAAAATTCAGCAACGTTAATTAAAATATTGTTGTATTTCAGTCTTGACCTGTAGACAAATCTATTGTATTATATAGAATAGATTATGTTGGGGTATAATGTATTGCCCTGTCAAAGAAAGGAAAAATAAAATGGAAATAGTTTTTTCAGGCGAAATTTTAAATATTACTCCCTTCAAAAACGGTTTTGTTTTTGCTACAAAAAGCTACACCGATGACGGCAAGCTCAAAGCAAACTTTTACGGCTATGATGCCATTAACGATAAATTCACTCATATAAAAAAATCTGTCTTTCTTAAAGTAAAATTCGGCTACGAATACGAGGAAATCGCACAGCAGTTAGGTGATTATGTTTCCTGCGATGTAGGTGTTCTCGGTGACGGCAGAATTATGGCAATATTCCCTAACGGTGAATACAACATTTTTAACACTGACGGTTCGCTCAATGTGTCCTCTCTCCTCACCTACCACGGTTCTCCCGTATGTGATATCGCTGTCGACGGTGCTTATGTGTGGTGCGCGGTCCCTGCAGAAAATGCAATAATCAAATATTCTCCCCGCGAAGGCAGAATACTTCTCAGAGTAGGTGGCGGAGATGCCACAGCTTTTGAGAGCCCCTGTGCTGTTTCTCTTCAGGGCAACACCCTTTACATCAGCAACCAGGCATCTAAAAAAATCCGCACTCTTAACATTCAGACAAACTCCGTAAGAGATTACAGAGTTTTCAACGAAAAGGTATATAAGTACATCAATGTAATGGGCAGAGAATTCGTGTGGCTTAAATCAGGACTCTACATTCTCGACTGATTATCGACAAAATATTGCAACCGTCTTTTTCGACGGTTGCTCTTTTTTCATTTTCTTACACAGAGACAGTAACAGTTATTTTCTCCGAACTTCTCATCTTTTTTCACTAGAGCGTGAGCTACCTTATCCAATGAAAAATGCTCTACGGTACGAAAAAAACAGTCGCCTATCTTTTTCTCCGTATCATACATATCATTACAGTGTGTAAAAATAACCGTCGTTCCTTCAGGAAATTTTTTCAGCTGTTCAAGAACAGAATATACTTTTTCCACAGAAAAATCGCAGTGTAAAAAGCTACACAGCAGCGGTTCGCTCAAGCTTAAATTTATCCCTTTTTCTTTAAACACACTAAGAAAATCAACATATTTTTCAGAAACATACAACGTCACATTTTCATACTTTTTACAGTATGTTTCGTCACCGAAAATCAGAAGATTTCTTATTCCGAGCTTCAGTGCATTTTCTATAGCAGTACTTTCAAAGAACTCTGCTATCACTGTTGTATTTTTTCTCATAAAAATCACCTCATATATCCTAATAACATAAAACAAGATAAAATTCAAGTCTTGATTTTTTTCGGATTTTGTGGTAATATGAATGTGAAAATAACAGAAAAAAATTAAGCAGTTAAGACTCAAACTTAACTGCTTTAAATTTTTTACTGGAGTAATGCGGCCGTGGTTTCGACTATATCACCGGGAGCAAGATCAGTAGGAGTCGCTCCGCTGTTACCGAGAAGATTCACAACAACTGCGGCAACAATTACAGTTATAACTGCAACAATGATAGCGGGAATGAACTTACCTTTATTGTCTTTAGAACCATTCTTATCCTTTCCCATAAGAAGGTAAAGAGGTACAAAAATGAGAAGAGCAACAACAGCTGCATAGAAGAACATACTTGTAGAGGGTACGAGTTTCTCCTCACCGTATTCGATAATAGTAAAGTTTGATGTACGGCAAGCTATATCACCGAGCCAAGGACCTACAACCATAGGAATAAGTACGAAGAAAATCATTCTTATACCCTGGAAAAGACCAACCTTATCCTCAGGAATATAGTCACGTACAGATGCATTGAGCTGAATCTGAAGAACTACATAACCGATGAGTGTGGGTGCAATACCGATGAGAACAACAGCAATATTTGTGGATGTGGAAAGAACTGAAAGACCTGCAATAAAGAGCACAATAGTAATAATATATGCCTTTACCTTATCCTTACCGGATGCTTTGAGGAGAAGAATCACACCTGCAGCAAGTCCTGCAACTGCAAGAACAGCTACGATGATTGTTTTGACATCAAATACAGCACCGGGAATAATTACACTTCCGAGATAAACAAACAGGTACGGGAAGAAAACCTGAATGGCGATATTATAGATACAGATAGCTACGAGAGCAAGATAAAGCATGGAGTTTTCCTTGACTACAGAAGGTCTGAAGCCGTAGAAAAGATCTCTCCAATAATTTGAGTTTGTCTTTTCACCCTTGATTTCAGGATCTTTAAGCGCAAATAAGCCAAAAACACCGCTAAGGCTCACTATAATACCCAGAGCGAGGAAGAATACCTGATAAGATACTACATCAGCCTGACAAAGACTGCCCACACCCATAACAGCGAGCATAGCAAAAAGTCCGACAAAAAGGAGAACAGTTTCAACTGTAGGTCTGACCACAGGATTTGTAACGTCTGTTGTCCAGGCATTAAAGGCCGAGTCGTTACTTGTAGAACCCATAAAGGTCATAACCATATCCATAAGAATAACTGCCCATACTGTGAAAAGAAGAATTTTTGCATCGTCTGTAAGACCGAACAGAGACGCGATATTCTCTTTAGAAATAAATCCGAAAGAAGCAGTAATTACACCCCATACAATGTAGCCGACAGAGATGAACACCTTACGTTTTTTCATTTTTTCACTGAGAGTACCCATAATAAATGTGGTAACAACAGCAGTGATAGCTGAAAGCGCAACCATTCGGCTGATTGCTGTAGTGGGAGCCATAATACCCCATTCTTCGAGTTTGGCCTTTGACACACCGTCATAGACAGAATCGAACAGAAAGGTATTGAAGTACATGTTTTCGAGATTCCATGCAATACCGCCCATAAAGCTGAAAACAATGATGTTCAGCCATGTTCTTTTGGAAAGCTTGTTTTCCATTAGTTTTTCCTCCTTGATTTTTATATTAAAATTTTATATTAAACACCGTTAAGATACCTGCCGAGCTTTTTATCCTTTATTACTCTGACCAGAGCGGCACCAAGAGTGTAAAGTACGCCTAACTCTCCTAAGGCTACAAGGCCTGCCTGGATAAGAAAGCTGACGAAATTAAAGGGTCCTTCAATAAAGAAAATCTCGATTTCTGCACCGATAATAATTCCGTTAAAAAGTGCAGGCATAAGCAAAGATAAAAAAGGAAATCCCTTCACAGTAAAATTCCTTAACCTGTACATAAAAAGACACGCTAAAAAAGATGCCAACGAGCCGAGAACTATATCAGTAGGCAACGCTCCGAGCACAGAGAAATTGGCTATAAAACAGCCAACCGTAAGACCGGGTATAGCTGCCGGTGTAAACAGGGACAGCACCGTAAGTGCTTCCGAAACACGGAACTGTACAGCCATAGTGGCACTGGTAGGAAAAATCATTTCCTGAACAAGAGTGAGTGCTACATACAAAGCAGCGATAACTCCCGACAGGACAAGTCGGTGAATTCTTTTTGACATATTCATTTTTTAAGCTCCTTTAGTTTTGATTTTAAACCGGGATACTTCCGTCGGTTTAGGTCAGGAAGGTTTCGAACTGACCGCATAAACATAATAAGTATTATATATCAACAGAAAGGATATTTCAAGTACAAGACGATAAATTTATTCTTTAGACACATATAAAAATCTCCGACAGAGTATTCTCTGCCGGAGACTGAACTTTCATAATGTTTTTATTCTGTTTTCTTACTCTTTAAGTATCTCCTTATTCGCACTAAAAGTCACTTTAAAAACACTTTCGGATAAGGGCTCCTCTGCGCCTTTTACTTATCCCTCTTTACTTTTCAGATGCAAATAATAAATCCGAATCATAGAAAACGTATAATGCTGAGAGATACTTTCTTTATTTTCTTCATCAGCCGTTGTTTCTTCACACAAAGGCACTTTCTCCTGTTTTAAAGTTATGTTCCTCTGCACATTACCTTTAAAACACAAAATTTACTGAACAATCGATAATATATTCCTAAATCCTCTGCACTTAGTGTCTGCAGAAAGGTAATTTACTTTATTATCAACGGAATATCTGACCCTTTTGTAAAATTATATTATTTTCAGGTATTTATTCAATCCTTTATTTTCGGTCAGCCCCGTAAGATTATCAAATTCAAGATTTCTTATCAGACTGTACAGTTTACATTAAACAGTACATCGGTAACACCTCTTTCTTTTAGTTTCAATCTCTTGTTTGATTGTGTCTTAATTATACATAAATTACATTTATCTGTCAATAGTTTTTCACATATTTATTTTATTTTGTATATTATGCACAACGAAATAGTGTTCTCACCTTTTATTTCAGCCTTATTTAGTTGTTGTAGCATTTCATAACAGGCTCTGTTTTGTATAAAATATATAAACTGACAAAAATATTTCTCCGATTATATTCACAATTTATTTATATTATAACTGCATTGTACAGTATAATATAATCAAGAGGTGATAATGTGATTAAAACAGATGCGCTTTTTTCTCTTAAGCATACATTAGCCAAAGATTATCTTGCTTCCTATGAATATCCGTGGCAGGCACTCAAAGAAATCAGCAGTTTTATTAAAGAAGCAGGGAAAAATCTTAATGAATCCGAATATACGGAAATTGCACCTGAAATATGGGTTCATAAGAATGCCAGGGTGGCACCTACAGCTTTCATAGGCTCTCCCTGTATTATCGGAAAAAATACTGAAATAAGGCACTGCGCTTTCATCAGAGGTTCAGCTCTGATCGGCGAAGACTGTGTTGTAGGCAATTCGACCGAAATAAAAAATGCTATCATATTCGACAAGGTTCAGATCCCCCACTATAATTATATAGGTGACAGTATCCTCGGATACAAATCACATTTAGGAGCAGGTGCCGTTACGTCAAATATCAAATCAGATAAAAGTCCTGTCAAAATAAAAAAAGCTGACGAAATAATAGAAACCGGACTCAGGAAATTCGGTGCAATGGTAGGTGACGGTGTCGAGATAGGCTGCAACAGTGTCCTTAACCCCGGTACGGTAATCGGTAAAAATACAATCATCTATCCCCTTTCACGCGTCAGAGGCTTTGTAAAAGAAAACTCTATTTACAAAGACGAAAACAATATAACAGAGAAGAGGTAAGTAATGGGTAAATACTTCGGCACAGACGGTTTCAGAGGAGAAGCCAATGTAAGTCTCACGGCTGACCACGCATACAAAATCGGCAGATTTTTAGGTTGGTACTACGGCAAAGAAAAATCAAACTCAGGTAATACCGAATCTGTGAAAATAATAATCGGTAAAGACACACGCCGTTCAAGTTATATGTTCGAATATGCTCTCGTAGGTGGATTGGTCGCCTCAGGAGCAGACGCTTATCTTCTGCACGTTACTACCACCCCCTGTGTGTCTTATATTACCAAGATAGACGCCTTTGACTGCGGTATTATGATTTCTGCGAGTCATAATCCTTACTATGATAACGGTATCAAGCTCATAAACACAAAGGGCGAAAAAATGGATGAAAGCGTAACCGACATTATAGAGCAATTTATTGACGGTGAATTCGAACTTACTGAGCTTCCCTTTGCTCTTAAGGAGAAAATCGGCAAAACAGTAGACTATGTGTCGGGCAGAAACAGATATATCGGATATCTTATCTCTCTCGGTCTTTATTCCTTCAGAGGATACAAAGTAGGCTTAGACTGTGCTAACGGAAGCTCCTGGAACATCGCTAAGTCTGTTTTCGATGCTCTCGGTGCCACAACCTATGTTATCAACGCTGAGCCTGACGGCACAAACATAAACAAAAATGCAGGCTCTACTCATATTGAAGGGCTGCAGAAGCTCGTCAGAGAAAAGGGTCTTGATGTAGGATTTGCCTTCGACGGTGATGCTGACAGATGTATCTGTGTAGACGAAAACGGTGATGTAGTCGACGGAGACGGAATTTTATATATCTTCGGTAAGTATATGAAAGAAATGGGCTTTTTCGCAAACAGCACGGTTGTGACCACTGTTATGTCAAACTTCGGTCTTTATAAAGCTTTTGAAGGCCTTGGTATAGACTATGCGAAAACCGATGTTGGCGACCGCTTCGTTTATGAATATATGTCAAAGAACGGCTGTAAGTTCGGCGGAGAACAGTCGGGACATATAATCTTTTCAAAATATGCTACCACAGGTGACGGTATTCTTACAAGCCTTAAAATGATGGAGGTTATGCTTTCGCGAAAAAAGAAATTCAGCGAGCTTCTCGAAGGCTTTACCCCCTATCCTCAGATTCTTGTTAATATACGGGTAGCTGACAAAAAGACGGTCAGATATGATAAAGATGTAATTTACGCTATAACTCAGGCAGAAGAAAAGCTGAGCTCAAAGGGAAGAGTTCTCGTCAGAGAGTCGGGAACAGAGCCTGTTATACGTGTTATGGCAGAAGCTGAAAGCAAAGAGCTCTGTGAAGAATGTGTCTGTTCAATAATAAATGTAATAAAAAACAAAGGATACGAAGTAAAGGAAGGATAAAATGGTTAAGCTCGGTAACGATTGGGACGAAATATTAAAGGATGAATGGGAAAAGCCTTACTACAAACAGCTAAGGCAGTTTCTGAAAAAGGAATATTCGACATATCAGATTTATCCTGATATGCACGACATTTTTAATGCTCTCAAGTATACTTCTTTCGCCGACTGCAAAGCAGTAATTATCGGTCAGGATCCTTATCACGAGCCCGGCCAGGCTCACGGACTGTGCTTTTCTGTAAAACCCGGTGTACCTTTGCCGCCTTCTCTGAAAAATATCTATAAAGAGCTTGAATCCGACCTTGGTATTCCGCCTGCAAAGAACGGATATCTCGAAAAATGGGCAAAAAGCGGTGTACTGATGCTTAATAATGTTCTTACAGTCAGAAGAGCAAATGCAAACAGCCATAAAGACAAAGGATGGGAACAGTTTACTGATGTAGTAATAGAAAAGCTCAATGAAAAGGACACACCCGTAGTGTTCATTCTGTGGGGAGCAAACGCACGTAAAAAGTGTGAAAAAATAACAAACCCCATACATAAAAAGCTTATAAGTGTTCATCCCAGTCCACTTTCAGCCTACGGCGGATTTTTCGGTTGTAAGCATTTTTCGAAATGTAACGAGTTACTTGCAGAAGCAGGACTAGAGCCCATAGACTGGTCTTTAGAATAAAAACTTTTATAATATGATATAAAATCCTCCTTTGAAGATAATACTATAAGTATTCAAAGGAGGATTTTTATTTATGAAAAAAATTATTGCTATCACGGTGACAGCAGTGCTTTTATTTACGCTCACTGCCTGCGGAGGAAACAAAACGCCTGACTCTACCACAAACAGAACTACATCGGCTATCTCTACCACTTCAGAAACAGAAACTACGAAAACAGCTGAAAAAGAGTTCGATTATGATTCCATCAGCGACACAATGAACTCATCAGACGGAAAATATGAAATAGCCTTTGTTACCGACCTGGGACAACTGAAGGACAAGTCCTTTAATCAGGGAACGTGGGAAGGTCTCAAACGCTACGCCTACGAAAACGGTAAATCATACAAATATTATCAGCCGGCAGGCGGTGACAGCGTAACAGACGAAGACAGATACGACGCTATGAAGGCCGCTGCAGATGCAGGTGCTGAAATAGTGGTCTGCGCCGGATTTTTACAGGGCACTGCCTTGGAAAGAGCTGCAAGAGAATTACCCGATACGAAATTTATTTTTATAGACGGTTGGGTTCTCAAAAATAAAGACGGTACACCTCTGAAAAATGTTGCTTCTATCGATTACAACGAGGAGCAGTCGGGTTATCTTGCCGGATATGCTGCAGTAAAAGAAGGTTACACTCAATTAGGCTTCAGCGGTGGTGGCGGAGGTACAAACGGTGCCTGCTGTCGATTCGGTTACGGTTATGTTCAGGGAGCGCAGGACGCCGCCAAGGAAAAGGATATCACCGTTGATATGAAATTCAGCTGGGAATACGGTTCATCCTTCAGCGCTTCAGCAGAGCTTCAGACTATGATTAACGGTTGGTATTCCAAAGGCACACAGGTAGTCTTTGTATGCGGAGGTGCTATGTGCCAGTCAGTATTTGCGGCAGCATCAGCTAACGAAGGTGCGGTAATCGGAGTAGACATTGATCAGTCAGGCGAATCAGATACAGTTATCACATCTGCAACCAAGGGAATAAGAGAGTCCGTAGAATATGTTCTGGAAAAGGTTTATTCAGACTCCTGGGAAGATATAGGTGGTGTCCAAACCACACTCGGTGCCAAGGATGATGCAGTTTCATTGCCTACAGACACATGGAGGATGGAGAATTTCACCGTGGAAGAATATGAAGAACTTTTCGAGAAAATGAAAGACGGAGAAATTAAAGTTGACAGAGATTATGAAAAAGGACTTAAAAATGAAAACTTTCCCAATGTAAATCTGGATATTATATAAAAACCAGGAGGCTGAAAAGATCAGCCTCCCTTTGCTTTAAACGTAAGGGAAAATTTTCATTATTTACAGCATATAAGATTTTGATTATTACCAAAATGTTACGCTGTTATTCAACATTAATTTATATTGTTTACATTTTGTTAACACTTTCACAGCGTTATGCTAAAAAGAACACTGTAGAATATGTTCAAAATTAATAAACTCATGGAAATCATTTATCAGTTTAAAGTTAAAAGAAAAGAGGTAAAATAATGAACAAAAGACTTATAAAGGAAGAGCATTTCGGGATACAGAGAAAAATGGTAGCTGCAATGACTGAAGAATCCTGGAAAACTATACCCCACGTTACTTTTATTTATGAGCCCGAAGTCAGCCGTTTCTTTGATGAATATAAAAAGATTAATTTCGGCAGAAGTCCGGACGAAAAAATTACATTTAACACTCTGATGGTAAAAGCTATCACAGAGGGTATAAAAGCAGCGCCCGTTATGAATTCGCATATAGAATACAATTCCGCTTTGGTAAGAGGCACAGTAAAAACCTATGAAAATATCAATATTTCAATGGCAACCATTTTGCCCTCGGGCGAGATGATGACCACCAACTGCCGTGATTTCGATAAAAAGGACCTTGACGAAATGACAGCCTACATAAAGGACCTTCGCAGAAGAGCGGAACAGTCGGATCTTACAGAGGCGCTTTACAGTGTTTCCTTTAACAGAACTCTCAACACCATAAAGGAAGGCAGACTAATCGAAGCTTTCCTTCGTATCATCGGTGCGAAAACAGGTAAACACAAAGTAAAAACACTCAAAGGCAAGGCAAAAAGAGATTATCATGCCATACCCGAAACGGAAAGACTCGGCGACAAGGATATAGAGCAAGGCACCATTACCATTTCAAACATCGGCTCCCTTGACCTCGGCCAGAGAGGTGCTGTGGGACTTTTAGAGATCATTCCTCCTCAGGTATGCGCTATCGGCATCGGTGCCGTTCAGAAAAAGCCTGTCGTAAAGCAGAACAGTCACGGAAAGGATGAAGTAGTTCCCGGTAAGGTGCTTCCCATCTGCATTGCCTTTGACCACAGAGCCCTTGATTTCGGCGACATAGTCCCCTTCACAAAGAAGTTGGATGAAATTTTTGAAAACCCTGAAATCATTCATTCCTGGACAAAAAAACAAACGGTTTACCTGGAAACGTTGAAAAATATCGATGATTTTACGGCGTAAAAAATATATCTCGGACACCTGAATTGAAATATTCGGGTGTTCTCTATTTATGATTGACATTTTTTGTGTAGCTGTATAAAAAAAGAGGTGTCTATATAAAAGCAGAAACCAACAATTCCACACAGGAAGATTTAATAATAGTATAGTCAGCTTATTTTTCGTATTTTTACGTCAAAGGGAGTAGCAAATAATGAATTTCTTTTTAATGATAAAAAAACAAAGCCTTTACTTCTACTCTTTATCATCCTTTTGACTGTTCTCGGATGTATTATTACAGGATTTCTTACTTTAATGGTCGTTATCGGAATCATCACTAAATTCGATTGGCTTCTGATGGTAGGTACGGCGGTATTAACTCTGCTTTTTTCAGGACTCTGCAGGAGCACTTTCAGATTCCCTAATCCCGATAAATTCTACAGTAAAATACTCGATTACAGCAATCCCGTATATATAAGCTTCAGAAGCATTATTTAAGATTTAACGAAACGAATTACATTTAAGAAGAATATTCTTTAAATAACCACTGACGAAAAAGCAACACGATTCATAAATGAACCGTGATGCGTTCGTTTATCTGATAACCTTATAAATCAATTCAGACTCTACAGGCTTACTTTCCGAAACAGTAAGAGCATCGAAAAACACCTTTTCAGCAGGTGCAATCAGTTTTTCATCATTTGTATGGAATTCAGCGATTACATCCCCCGCTTTGATTCTATCCCCTGTTTTTTTATGAAGGATAATTCCCGCAGTATAATCTATACTGTCTTCCTTATTGACTCTGCCCGCACCTAAAACTACACTTGCAGAGCCGATTTTTTCAGCATCAGTCTTTGAGATATAACCGTTTTCTTTTGCGATAACATTATGAATTATCTTGGCTTTCGGAAGATTATCTGTGTCGATTATCTGCTCTGTATTACCGCCCTGAGCCGAGATAAATTCGAGGAATTTTTCATAGGCCGAGCCATCATCGAGTGCCTTTTCACATAACTGCCTTGCTTCATGATAGTCAATACCCTTTACGAGAGATATAAGCTCAGAAGCGAGTGTGAGGCTGACTTCACGAAGGTCCTCACTGCCCTTACCTTTCAGTGTCTCGACAGCTTCGATGATTTCGAGAGTATTACCGATATTTTTTCCGAGAGGTGTGTCCATATCCGAAATGACAGCAGCCATTTTTCTGCCGGCCATTTTGCCGATTTCCACCATTTTCGTTGAAAGCTCCTCGGCATCGTCTGTTGTCTTCATAAATGCTCCGCTACCGTATTTAACATCGAGAACGATGCACTGTGAACCGGCGGCAAGCTTTTTACTCATTATGCTCGAAGCAATAAGAGGCATACATCCTACAGTAGCCGTAGCATCACGAAGCGCGTAAAGCTTTTTATCAGCCGGAGCGAGATTTCCCGTCTGTCCTACCACACAGATACCGGTCTTTTTCACCGTTTCGATGAACCTTTCGGGACTAAGAGCCACATCAAAGCCCTCGATTGATTCAAGTTTATCTACAGTACCGCCCGTGTGACCGAGTCCTCTACCGCTCATTTTGGCTACCTTAGCACCGAGAGAGGCCACTATAGGAGTAACTATCAGGGTTGTCTTGTCCCCGACGCCTCCCGTAGAATGCTTATCTGCAGTAACTCCGTCGATAGCACTCAGATCAAGCATATCCCCCGATTTAGCCATTTCAAGAGTAAGCGTAACCATCTCTCTGTCACTCATTCCCTTAAGATAAATAGCCATCAGCAGTGCCGAGGCATGATAATCCTGTATTTCTCCCTTCACATAGCCGTCAATGAAAAAATGAATCTCTTCATCGGTCAGTTCGAATCCGTCTCTTTTACGGGAAATAATGTCGTAAATTCTCATATTTATCTTCCTTTCCATTTTTAATGGATTTTATCTTACTGATTTGTCATAGGGTATACCTGATGCCTTCGGCGCTCTCGAGCTTTTCGAGGTAAAGGCAAGTACCACAAGAGTTATTATATAGGGCAGCATACGGTAAAAATTAGTACTGACTCCGATTTCAGCAAGAGCATAAACACCGTCACCGTTAATATCTATGGTAGAGTATGCCGCGGCTATACACTTAAAAAGTCCAAAAACAAAGGAAGCAGCAGCTATAGTCCACGGATTCCAGTTGCCGAATATCATTACTGCGAGTGCGAGAAATCCGAAGCCCGCTACATCCCCTGTAGAAGAACAGTTTGCCGTAGTGAGGGCGAAAACAAAGCCACCGATGCCCGCTAAAGCACCGGAAATTGTGGTGCCCGCATAGCGCATTTTAGCTACATTTATACCCACAGAATCTGCCGCCTGGGGATTTTCACCGCAAGCCCGAAGCCTGAGTCCGAATCTTGTTTTATACATTATAACAGAAAGTACTATGAAAAGTCCAATACAAATGTAAGCAGAAAGATAATTTTTTACTAAAAAAGTGCTCTCGAAAAAATTAAGATCCTCTGTTTTCGTAAATCCGAAGTCACTTCTTTTAAGCATAAACCAGCTTGCCGAATCACCCTCAGACATAGTCAGTACATTCTGATTAACCAGAACATTAGTGAGGAAAAGAACAAGTCCCGGTGCAAGCATATTAAGTGCTGTGCCTGAAACTGTCTGATTGGCACGCAGATTTATCGCCGCATAAGACAAAAGCAACGAGAACAAAGCCCCTGCCACTGCGCACACGAGCATAGTCAGAAGCTCAAGAGCTAAAGCCTGTTCCTTATTAAAGGTATCGGTATCCTGCATTATCCGTATAAACAGAACACCAGAAAAAGCACCGAAAATCATTATACCCTCAAGTGCAAGGTTTACTATGCCGCTTCTTTCAGCGAAAACTCCTGCAAGTGCCACAATAAGAAGAGGAGTGGCATAGGTAAGCGTCTGCTGAACAAGAAATTCCATTATGCTTCTCCCCCTTCTTCAGACTGTCTCTGCGCCTGAGAAATAATTTCTTCATCTGAATGTGTGTTTTCATCAGCGGTGGTAGTTTTCCGTTTAAAAATTCTTTTGTCTGATGAAATAAAGCTTTTGATAACCAATGAAAATGCGCTGAGATAAACTATTATACCTATTATGATATTTGTAATATATTCATTGTATGGTGTGAGATTTTTAAGCTGCTGTCCCGCTACGGAAAGAACAGACATAAACAGACCCGTAAAAATAACACCGATAGGATTATTACTGGCTAAAAGTGCTATGGGTATACCGTTAAAGCCTTCTGTGGGCAGGGACTGATAGGTCGACCAAAAGAATTCAGTATTACCTGAAAGATAATAAAGTGCGGCACCTCCACCTGAGAGCGCACCTGCAAATGCCATAGAAAAAACTATCATACGACGGCTTTTTATGCCTGCATATTCTGCCGCATCCTTATTATATCCGCAGGCCTTCATTTCATATCCTAAAACGGTTTTGGTAATAACAATGTAAACAAATACTGCGAAAGCAACAGCGATAAAAATGCCGCCGTTCACCTGCGAGCCCGAAAAAATTTTATCGAGACCGAATTTGGCGGTTGCGACACCGTTCGCTGAGGTCTTCATAATAAAAGCTATTTTACCTGACTCACCGCTGTTTCTAAGCTCGCTGTTTTCAAAAATCCAGGTAACGGCATTTGCCGCTATCCAGTTAGTCATAATACAGGCTAAAACCTCATTTATACTAAGATATGCTTTAAGAATGCCCGGAATTGCACCCCACAGCGCGCCAGCCAGCATACCACCTGAAAAAGCAATTATCCATATAGCAAAGGGCGGTATCACATCCGACGGTATTTTCAGCGCCAGAATCAAAGTTGCCGCTGTACCTACCAGATACTGTCCGGGTGCACCGATATTAAAAAGACCTGTTTTGAACGCTACAGCCACGGAAAGACCTGTCATAATAACAGGAGTTGCCCTAAAAAGAAGATTGCCTGCGTTTATCGGATTGAATCCGAAAACAAGCTCACCGACAGAATCTCTGCCCTTACTGAACAGGCCGAAAAGAATAAGCTTGAGGCCTTCTATGCCTCCCTTGAGACCTATATCCGAATTAAATACAGAAACAACAAGTATCAGTATGCTACCGACTGCAAGACCTGCAAGAATGGAAAGAACAGATGCCAAAGCAGTTTTTGTTCCGTTCTTAGAATAAATTTCTTTAAGCGGTGATTTTTCTTCGTTTTTTTTAGTCATCGGTATCATCCTTCCCCTTTCTTTTTGTACCTGCCATATACAAACCGAGCTCAGAAACCGTTGTTTTATCAGGTTCAAACTCCCCTGTTATTTCACCCTCATAAATTACCAGTATTCTGTCAGATACATTCAAAACCTCGTCAAGCTCCAGCGATACAAGCAATACAGCCTTTCCCTCGTCTCTTTTTTCGACAAGTGCCCTGTGAATATTTTCTATAGCCCCGACATCAAGTCCCCGTGTAGGCTGAACAGCTATAATGAGAGGCTGATTTCTGTCAAGCTCACGGGCGATTACTGCCTTTTGCTGATTACCGCCCGACATACTGCGCGTATGGGTCACCGGACCCTGATTCGAACGTATATCGAATGCATCAATAAGCCTTTCGGTATATTTTCTGACGGCTGAATTTCTGATAAAACCCTTTTGCTGAAATTCATCCTCGAAATATCGCTGCAGGACGCAGTTGTTTTCCAGGGAAAAGTCCAGAACCAATCCGTGTTTATGCCTGTCCTCAGGAATATGACTGATACCCGCCTGAAGCCTTTCACGGACAGAATATTCTGTAATATCCTCACCGCAGATAAATACCTTACCGGAATTTATCCGTTCAAGTCCTGTTATCGCTCTTATCAGTTCCGACTGTCCGTTTCCGTCCACACCTGCTATGGCTACTATTTCTCCGCTTTTAACCTCAAAGGAGACATTATTTACAGCAGATTTTTTACTATCCTTGCCACCGACAGAAAGTTTTTCAACCTTCAGAATCGTCTGCTTTGGCTGAGCTTTTTCTTTCTTTACAGAAAGCTCTACGGGACGTCCTACCATCATCTGCGACAGCTCCTCTTTGGTAGTATCCTTAGTTTCGACAGTACCGATATATTTACCCTTCCTTATAACACTGACCCTGTCTGAAACAGCCATAATTTCGCTCAGCTTGTGAGTGATAAACAGAATAGATTTTCCTTCCGCTGCAAAGGCTTTCATTATTTTCATCAGTTCCGCAGTTTCCTGAGGCGTCAGAACGGCTGTAGGCTCATCAAAGATCAGAATTTCATTATCCCTGTAAAGCATTTTAAGTATTTCGACTCTCTGCTGCATACCTACGCTGATCTCTTCGATTTTTTTATCAGGATCTATTCTGAGAGAATATTTTTCACTTAATTCCTTCACTTTACTTTTGACAGCCTGTCTCTGAATAAATCCGAGTCTCACTGTCTCTGTACCGAGAATTATATTGTCCAGAACGGTGAACACATCCACCAGCTTGAAATGCTGATGCACCATACCTATTCCGAGAGCAGTGGCATCATTCGGGCCATAAATTTTCACAGGCTGACCGTTCTTTTTTATGATGCCCTTTTCAGGCTGATAAAGACCGAAAAGCACAGACATAAGAGTACTTTTTCCTGCACCGTTTTCCCCTAAAAGAGCGTGAATTTCTCCTTTTTTCAGCTGAAGAGTTATATTATCGTTTGCAATAATACCGGGAAACTCTTTGGTTATTCCTATCATTTCGATTATGTATTCCCCTCGCATAATCATTCCCGCTTTCCGTAAAATTTTATTTCGAAATTATTTTAACCCTCAACACTTGCTTTTATGTATAAAAAAAGAGTGCTCAGAAGAGCACTCAAAAGCTTATGAATTTTTTAATTTTTCTACGCTTTCCTCATAAAGATCGAAGAACCGTTCTACAATTTTTTTATCATCACTGTTACCTCTGACACACATCGAAAGAGTGATGACATTTTTCATTGATGTGGCTGAAAGGAGAACATAGGGCTTATACTTGACTGCGCCTGTCATAAATCCGTCAGTAGGCTCATGTCCCTCGAGAGCCAGAGCTTTATGGTCAAGAATACCGATATTACTCATAGCCAGAAGCGGATTTGAATAGCCTATCTTGATTATCTCCTCACTGGCGGCGTGAGGTAATATTTTATAACCGAAACGAAGAAGCGGCAGGCCGTAAAGGCCCATAAACTTATCTTTTTTGAAAAGATTGGCTGAGTTTACCACATACTTCAGTGTTTCGATTATATCATCACCGAGACGGGGTATTCTGCACTGCATAAAAGCTGTATGGTTAGTTATGCCCTGATCTGTACTGTCTTTGATATGACGTCTAAGGTCAATAGCGCAAGAAATGGTAACACTGTCATCAGGGTTATATTCTGCCAGATTATAAAGTGCGTCAAAATACGCAGCAACAAGCACGTCGTTTACTGTAGCACCGTATTTTTTGCCGACCTGCTTAAGAATAAGGAAATCTTCCTCAGTCAGCTTTCTTCGAGCTATAAAGCTACGGTCTTCCTCTCTGTCCTCTGTGAGAGGAAATTTGTGGTCATCCTTAGCACAGACATTTTTATAAAGGTTTCTGGCCATTTTTTCCTGAGCGGGAGTGAAATCATCATAAACCGACTCATAAGAGCGTGTGCCCTCTTTAAAATTAAGAGGTAATATTCCCTTTTCGATGTAATCATTGTAATTTTTACAGAAGGCACTTATGAAATATTTGAAATCACCGCCATCCATACACATATGATTCTCAACAAAGCATACGGTAGTTTTACCGCTGTGATAGAACACTCCTACCTTCATCTGTAAACTGCTCTCAGGCGGAATATACTGAGTAAGAAAGTTATCCACAGCGAATGGAACCTCTTCATCTGAAATATGCTTAAGTGTAATTACATCGTCGATATCGTAGGGCTTTACCTCCCAGTAGGGTCTTACCTTATTATCCACGAAGCCGGAATGGAAAACAGGTGCCTTTTCAAAGAAGCAGATAAGCACCGTCCGGAATGCTTCATAGTTAATTTCATAATCGTAATGAAGCTCGAGATGAACCATTCTGTCGTTAAAATCTCGGAATAGATAGTGCATCTTATCCCAAAGCTCGGCATTTAATCTTCGCTCCATCCTTCATCCTCCTCTTTTACTTTCGTACCTGAAAGAAGTCGTACAGTTACTACCACAAAATCTACAAATATACCCAAAAGTATAAGGAGCCAACCCGGATGCCAGGGAAGAACCTTCGCTATACCGAGAACTACATAAAACAGTGTAAATACAGCGGGTATGTAAAGAAGCACACTGAAAATTCCAGTCTTTTTATTGAATTTATAAGATAATAGCATATCGAAAATCATGGCAAAGGGAATCGCCAGTACAAATATAATCCAGCTTCCCTGAACAGGAACAATTATCGTGGTAAAAAGGAACATATATGTAGCTATAAGAGCTACTGCACCTACACACAGTATCCGTGAAACAAAGCCGAATTTTCCTGTTTTTTTAGTAAGTCTTCCGGCAATGACAACAAACATAAAAACAAGAACTGCAAAAATTCCGCCGAGAAGAAGCATCCATGTTTTGCCCCAGTCACCTGTAAGGAAGCTGACAGCAAGATAAAGACACACAACGGCGAAGATGCCGCCCATAGTGCCGACAGCAATAAGGGAGCTCTTCCTTGATTTTTTGCTCATTTCAGTTTTTTTCTTCATCGATTCTTTATATTTGCCTGCAAGATCAGGATATTCATCCATAATTATGGCACATATAATTTTATCATCCTTAAGACCTGCAGCCACAAGTTCGTTTGCTCTTTCCGTCATTTGTGCCAAAAGCTTCTGCTTATAACGGTACAGTGATTCTGTTTCCTTCATATTTTCAAAAGACTTGTCAATGTATTCGATAAAATTATTCATAACAAAACCCCTCCGTGAATTTTTATAATAATATTCTATATTATAATCATTTTACTGTAAAATTAATTTAAAATCTTCGTTTTTTTCATTAATAAATATTAAAAGAAAATCCTCCGAAATTCATCGGAGGATGAAGAGATTCACAGATAATTATGCTTCTTCGCTTTCTTCTTTCTTAGTAGCGTTAATCATTTCCTCTACAACGCTGGTATCAGCACCGAAAGCTGTGAGAAGATCAAGAATTAAGTTTAAAATCTGAAGATAAAGTTTTTCAATAAGTTCCATTGTTTAGTCCTCCTAATAATTATTGATTTAATTTTAACTGATTGTTATTCTTTTGTCAATAGGTAAATAATATTAAAAGCAAAGTTGAATGAAATTAAATATTTATTAATAAAAAAAATAAGATTTTATAACTTTTTAAAAGAAAAAAGCACCCCTAAGGATGCTTTTAATATGTAATCTTATGCAATTACAGGTGTTGATGAAGGCTCAGTAGCTTCAGTAGTGGGTTCTTCAGTCTGACCTGCGTTCTGTGCATCATCGATCATACCCTTGATAATATCGATGATATAATCGTCCATATCCTTTTCTACGAGACCGAAGATTTTTGCAACCTTGAGGTAAACGCTTACGAGCTTAAGAGCGATCTTTGCGAACTTAAGAGCAGGACCTACTGTCCAGAAGGGAAGGTCAAGAATCCAGTTATATTCACCGAGGTCGGGAATAATGCTTTCAGTACCTTCTTCGGGAGCTTCAGTTACAGGAATGTCTGTAGTACCTGTATCCTCAGTAGCAAATGCAACTGAAACGAGTGAGAACATCATTAAAACTGCGAGTAAAATTGAAATAACCTTTTTCATAGTTATCTCCTCCTTAATATTTAGTACTTTAAGTATATAATTTATTGACCTTTTTGTCAATATTTTTTATATAAAGAAATAATTATTTTGTTTCCTTGAGGAATTTTTTCACCACATCTACAAACTGTTCCTTGCTTTCACTGTCGAGGCTTCTGTAAGCCATAAGAATGAACTTTTCATTTCTGGATATTTCCTTAAGTCCGTGAAGGTTTTCATCTATGAAATCAGAACGGTTAGCAACCTTCAACTCAGGGCAGTTCTTTTCCACACCGAAAAGATAGCCGACTGTCACATTGAAAATATCACAAAGCTTAACTATATTTTCTTTCGAAGGTGTGCTTTTTCCGGCTTCGTAAAAGGTATAAGTGCTTCTGTCAATGCCGAGAATGTCAGCTACCTCCTGCTGAGTCAGTTTGAAATTTTTTCTTAAAAGTCTGAGATTATCTGCAAGCATCAGAATTCTCCTTTGAAATAATTTGTGACATTATAACACACACAGTGAAATATTTCAACACAAATCGACAAAAAATTAAGCTTCATCGTACCTCATTAAAATAAATGAAAATATTCTCTGCATCCTTTCGGCTGATACCTTTTACTGCTGTGAGAGCTTCTCTGTCAGCAGTTCTTACATTAGACAGGGTTTTAAAATGCTTAAGAAGAAGAGCTGCCTTTTTTTCGCCGATGCCTTCGATTTTGGTTAGAGACAGAGCAAGACTGTTTTTGCTGTGCTTTGATTTGTGGTAGGTTATGGCGAATCGGTGCACCTCCTCCTGGATGGAGGAAATGAGCGTAAAGACCTTTCTGCCCGAATTTATGGATATTTCCTGCCCTTCATCAGTTATGGCTCTGGTGCGGTGCTTCGAGTCCTTAACCATACCGAAAACAGGTATATCGAGTCCGAATGCTTCGATTATAGGCTTGACCGCACTCACCTGCCCCTGACCGCCGTCAAGAAGAATAAGGTCAGGAAGTCTGCCGAATCCCTCATCACTTCCTTCGTTTTCAACATAGCGGTTAAGTCTTCGGCTGATTACCTCGCGCATCGAACCGTAATCGTCCTGTCCTGAAAAGGTTTTGATAGAAAAACGCTTATAGGCACTACGAAGCGGTCTGGCATCCTTGAATACTACCATACCCGCTACATTATCACTGCCAGCTGTGTGAGATATATCATAAGCCTCGATATATTCGGGAGTCTTTTTCAGGGCCAGGATTTTTTTCAGTTCATCGAGCACAGCTGTATCTGCACCGAAAAAGCCTAAATGCTCGCTGAGCTTCTGAGCTGCATTGGTAAGACACATCTGTGTAAGCTTAACCTTGTCCCCTCTCTGAGGAATAAGAAGTGTAACCTTTTTACCTCTCTTTTCCGAAAGCCACTGTGTAATAAGCTCACTGTCACTTACCTCCCCGTCCACTATAATAAGCGGAGGAATCTTACGGTCAAGAGAATAATATGAGGTAATAAGTGACTGTCTTTCATCGGCAAGATTTTCACCGGTATCAAATATAAAATGCTCGCTGTTTTTAAGCGCACCCTGTTCAAAGGAAAGAACTGACAGACAGGCTTTATTGCCCCTCTGAGCGATGGCAAATACATCCTCATCCCCTTCAGAGTTAACCACCACCTTCTGCTTCTGAGAAATTCTCTCTATAGCCTTTATACGATCACGGAGCTTAGCAGCTTTTTCGAAATCAAGGTTTTCTGCAGCCTTTTCCATTTCCGCGCGAAGCTCTTTTACAGCAGATGCATCGGGATTTTTCAGAAATTCTACTGCACTTTTAAGGTTTTCCTCATATTCTGCCTGACTTATTTTGCCGGCACAGGGAGCACTGCATCGGGAAATGAAATAGTTAAGACAGGGACGGGAGCTTTTAATATCACGTGGGAATACCTTATTACAGGTGGGCAGACGGAATATTTCCGCCGCACGGGCACAGGCATTGGTTACGGAATAGTTACCTGTGTAAGGCCCGAGATAATCTGCATCGGGATCATCCTTGCGGAAGCAGGGACTTATTTTGCCCCACGGGCCTTTAGTAATTTTTATATAGCTGTAACCCTTATCATCCTTTAAAAGAATGTTATATTTCGGCATATTCTGCTTGATAAGACTACACTCAAGAACCAGCGCCTCAAACTCGCTGTCCGTAAGAATATAATCAAAATCATCCACATTCTCGACCATTTTTCTTACCTTGGTGCTGTGTCCGCTCTGAGAACCGAAATACTGACTCACGCGGTTTTTCAGTTTTTTTGCTTTGCCGATGTATATAATTTTACCGTCTTTATTTTTCATTATATATACACCGGGAGTAAGAGGCAGCTTCATTGCCTTGCTGCGAAGAATGGGAAGTTTTTTATTTTCAGGCATAATACTACCTCCTTTTAATCTTTCTTTACTGTATTATTTTATCACATGCATTGTTCAAAAACAATAAGGACGTTATTTTTTATTGATTTTAAGATAATATTATTATATAATGAAAAACAATAATAAAAAAACAGCTACGGTTTACGCAACTGTTTCGTTAATATCTGTCTGTCAGATAAAATCCGTTTTTGTTCCATAAATATACCTTACAGGGCTTATTATTTTCTTTGCACAGATTTATTACATTGTCAGTTCCGCGGCTTTTACCGTCCCAGAAAACATACATTATGTCGCTCAGACGTACAATCAGCTCATTTCTGACAAGAGGTGCATACTTTCCGTAAAGGTCATATTCAGGAAGTATTTCTGTGATCTGAATGCTTTTTTTCGCTGCGAAATCACGGACGCGTCGGTCAATACCTACAGCACCGCCTGTGTATATCATAGACACACCGTCTGTTTCTATTATATTTTCGGGAATGGGTACATCCAAAGAGCGCGAACCCGCAATACCGACTGTCATAACACACCTTCTCATAAAAAGCAATGAATTGATTTTATCACAAAAAAATTTATTTTTCAATAATAAGGAGCATATCTATGTTTGAAGTTAAGCATATAAAAGGTAATACTTACTATTTTGAAGCCTTTTCCAATGTAGGAATATATAAGCTCGATGAAAGCAGAGTCGTTCTCATCGACGGTACGGATCATAAAAGAATGGCTAAAGCGGTTAATAATTATCTGAAAGCCAATAATCTTACAGTAGACACAATAATATGTACTCACTGTCATGTAGACCATATATGCGGAAACAAGGACTTTTACGAAAAGTACGGATGTAGGATTTTAGCCACTGAAAAAGAAATGCCTTTTATTGCACAGCCTGATCTGGAGGGCACTTTCTATTATAACGGCATCGACACAGATAAAAGCCGTAATCCTTTCTTTACCGTAGAGCCGACTGTTGTCGAAGCTCTCACTGAAGAAAACCTTCCCGAAGGACTGGAAATAATAAAGCTCCCGGGCCACGCCTTCGATATGATAGGTGTTAAGACCTCTGACGGTGTGTTCTTTGTGGCTGACAGCATACTTTCTGAAAAAACATGGAGAGAATTCAAGGCACCCTTTTTTCACGATGTAAACAGCAGTATAAAAACCCTGGAGATGCTCCGCGAAAGCGAAGCAGAATTTTACGTTCCCTCTCACAATGAGCCTCTGGCAGATATAAAGGAGCTTGCCGACCTTAACATAGCCAAGCTGAAGGAATTAAAAGAAATCGTTTACGGTCTTTGTAACGGTGTAGGCTTCGATGAAATGTTCACCGCATTCCTAAAAACACTCTCTCTGGAAATACGAACAGAAAAATACGTAAGCTATTCCGTTATGCTCAGAAATATTCTGCAGGCACTGGTAGATGATGAGAAGATAAAAGCTTTTATGAATGAGGGCAAGTTCATATATAACAGAGCATAACCCTGATACAACTTAAAACGAAGTTAAAAAAGCAGCTTTTTTAAAAGATTTTTGAAAAAAGTTGCTTTTTTCTATTGACTTTTTTTAGCAAAGATAGTATATTGATGACAGTGATTAGCACTCAAATACACAGAGTGCTAAAAATTAATAAAACGAACTACTGACTGATAAAAATAAGGAGTGTGAAGAAATGGAGCTGGCAAAGCGTAAGGAAATGATACTTGCTGCTGTCGTAGAGCAGTATATCAAAACAGGCGAGCCTATCGGCTCAAAGCTGATAATGCAGTGTCTCCCAATCTCTGTTTCTTCGGCTACCATCAGAAACGAGATGAGTGAGCTGGCTGAAATGGGTTATCTTGATCAGCCCCATACCTCAGCAGGACGTGTCCCCTCTCAGAAGGGCTACAGATACTACATCGACCATCTGATGAACGCAGACCAGCTTTCAGATGAAGAGCGTCTCGGGATCAAGCGTGAGCTTGAACGGTTCATGGGTTCTCCCGACAAACTTCTGGAAAAGGCAGGCGAAATGCTCGCAAAGATAACGGGCTGTGCCGCTCTGTCCACTACGCCGACAGACGAGGGTGCCACCATCAAGCATATAGAGCTTATGCCCGTAGGTACGAGAATAGCGATGATAGTAATGATGACATCATCAGGTATCATAAAAAACGGCATCTGTAAAACTGATACAGAAATTACCCGTGATATGGTTAATACCTTTTACGACATCGTGAACGAATGCTTCATCGGCAGACCTGTCTCGGATGTTGGTACGGTTATGATACAGACTCTCGTAGCCTCTCTCGGTGCAAATGCACTTTCAATGAGTCCCCTTTTCGTGGTTTTAGCCGACATCGCCGCACAGGCTATGCAGGCCGAAATAAGACTCGAGGGTGAGCAGAACCTTTTACACCACAGAGAATTCGGTAACAGCATTTATGAAATGATGCAGTTTTTCGATGAAAAAGATAAGCTCGAAAGAGCCATTTCCACCGATAAGCCCGGACTTAATGTAATTATCGGTAAGGAAAATATGTACCGACAGTTAGAAAATTCGAGTATGATCATCGCCCGCTATTCCATCGGAGGTCATGACGGAGGAACGATCGGTGTCATCGGTCCCACCAGACTCGACTACGCGAGAATCATACCCAGCATAGAATATCTCACTTCACTCGTAGGTGAAATGTTAACAGATACATTGGAGGAATAAGCTATGGCAAAAGAAGCTATCGAAAAAAATGAGGAAGTTATTGAAGAGGCGCAGACCGAAGAAGCTTCCGTAAACGAAACAGATGCAAAAATCGAAGAGCTCGAAAAGGAGCTTGCCGCTGCAAAAGAGGCTCACATCAGAACCTTAGCGGAATACGATAATTACAGAAAACGCTCTGTAAAAGAAAAGGAAAGCATTTATGCCGATGCAAAGGTTTCCTGCTTAAGTGAGCTTTTACCTGTTCTGGATAATTTCGACAGAGCACTGAATGTTCAGCAGGCAGATGCAGAAACTTATAAAAAGGGTATGGAAATGATAAGCACAAGCTTTATGGATATACTCAAAAAATTAGGTGTCGAAGCCTTCGGTGAAAAGGGCGAGGAATTTGACCCGAACTTCCACAACGCAGTAATGTCCATAGAGGATGAGGAGCTCGGTGAAAACACAATCGCAGAGGTATTCAACAAGGGGTATAAGCTCGGCGACAAGGTTTTAAGACACGCAGTAGTAAAGGTTGCAAACTGATTTTTCAGTTTAACATAAAACAAAAATTAAAATGTAAATTATATTCGGAGGTATTATATTATGGCAAAGATTATCGGTATTGACTTAGGTACTACAAACTCATGCGTAGCAGTTATCGAAGGCGGCGAGCCCGTAGTTATCGCTAACGCAGAAGGCGCAAGAACTACTCCCTCAGTAGTTGCTTTTTCAAAGACAGGCGAAAGAATGATCGGTCAGGTAGCTAAAAGACAGGCTGTTAAAAATCCTGAAAGAACTATCTCTTCTATCAAACGTCAGATGGGTTCAAACTATCAGGTTTCCATCGACGGTAAAAACTACACTCCCCAGGAAATTTCCGCTATGATTCTTCAGAAGCTTAAAGCAGATGCTGAAGCATATCTCGGCGACACAGTTACAGAAGCTGTTATCACTGTTCCCGCTTACTTCACCGATGCTCAGAGACAGGCTACCAAGGACGCAGGTAAAATCGCAGGTCTCGAGGTAAAGAGAATTATTAACGAGCCCACTGCTGCTGCTCTTGCCTACGGTATCGACAAGGAAGCTGACCAGAAGGTTATGGTTTACGACCTCGGCGGCGGTACATTCGACGTTTCCATCATCGAAATGGGCGACGGTGTTCAGGAGGTTTTAGCTACTGCAGGTAACAACCGTCTCGGCGGTGACGACTTCGACCAGAGAATCATCGACTGGATGGTATCTTCATATAAGGCTGAAGAAGGCGTAGACCTTCGCGGTGATAAAATGGCTATGCAGAGACTTAAGGAAGCTGCAGAAAAGGCTAAAATAGAGCTTTCAGGCATCACTTCCACATCTATCTCACTCCCCTACATCACTGTAGATGCTGCAGGTAACACTCTTCACCTGGAAATGACTCTCACCAGAGCTAAGTTCAACGAGCTTACAGCTGATCTTGTCGAAGCTACTATGGGTCCCGTTCGTCAGGCTATCTCTGACTCAGGCCTCAGCGTAAATCAGATCGACAAGGTGCTTATGGTCGGCGGTTCTTCCAGAATTCCCGCAGTAAGCGAAGCTATCAAAAAGTACATCGGTAAGGAACCCTTCAAGGGCATCAACCCCGACGAATGTGTAGCTATCGGTGCTTCACTTCAGGCCGGTGTTTTAGGCGGCGACGTTAAGGGTCTTCTTCTCCTCGACGTTACTCCCCTTTCACTCGGTATCGAAACTATGGGCGGTATCAACACAAAGGTTATCGAAAGAAATACAACCATCCCCACAAAGAAGAGCCAGATTTTCTCCACAGCAGTAGATAATCAGCCTTCAGTAGAGGTTCACGTGCTTCAGGGTGAACGCGAATTCGCAAGAGATAACAAAACTCTCGGCGTATTCAGCCTCGACGGCATTATGCCCGCACGCCGCGGTGTTCCTCAGATCGAAGTAACCTTCGACATCGATGCTAACGGTATCGTTCACGTTTCCGCTAAGGACCTCGGCACAGGTAAAGAGCAGTCAATCTCCATTACCTCCAGCACAAATATGTCCAAGGAAGATATCGAAAAGGCAGTAAGAGAAGCTGAACAGTTTGCTCAGGAAGACAAAAAACGCCGTGAGGAAATCGACGCAAGAAACGAAGCAGACCAGATGGTTTACCAGTGCGAAAAAATCCTTTCAGAAGACGCCGCAAAGGCTTTGGATGAAAACGACAAGGCTGACATCCAGGCTAAGATAGATTCTCTTAAGAATGCTCTCAAGGGCGAGGATATCAACCTCATCAAAAACGAAAAGGAAGCTCTCACTCAGGCATTCTACAAGCTCAGCGAAAAGATGTACCAGCAGGCTAATCCTCAGGGTGCACAGGGCTTCAACCCCAATGACTTCGCTGGTGCTCAGGGCGGCTTCAATCAGGGTGATTTCGGCGGTGCTGCTGACAATGGCGGTTACACAGATGCCGGCTACACCGATGCAAACTTTACAGACGCTAACTGATCAAGATAAAAGATATGGGCTGTTCCTTAGCGGACAGCCCGTGTTATGATTTCACTCTTTGAGAGGAAGATAAATTAAATGGCAGAAAATAAACGCGACTACTATGAAGTCCTCGGCGTAAGCAAGGGAGCTTCAGAGGATGAAATAAAAAAAGCATACCGTAAGCTCGCTAAGCAGTATCATCCCGACCTTAATCCTGGTGATGCCACAGCTGAAGCTAAGTTTAAGGAAGCAAACGAGGCCTATGAGGTGCTTTCTGACAGCGATAAAAAGGCAAGATATGACCAGTATGGCCATGCAGGCGTAGACCCCAACTTCGGTGCAGGCGGCTTCGGCGGCGGTTTCGGTGGATTTGGCGGAGATTTTGACCTCGGAGATATTTTAGGCAGTATGTTCGGAGGCGGCTTCGGCGGTTTCGGAGGCTTTGGCGGCGGCAGACAGCAGAACCCCAACGCTCCCCGTAAAGGCTCAACCATTCAGACCAATGTAACCATTTCCTTCGAGGAAGCGGCAAAGGGCTGTAAGAAAAAGGTAAACATAACCAGAGTAGAAAAATGTAAGGAATGTGACGGCTCAGGTGCCGCTAAGGGTACCTCACCGGAAACCTGTCCTACCTGTCACGGCAGAGGTCAGGTAAACATACAGCAGAGAACAGCCTTCGGTGTTATGAGCACTACCAGACAGTGCAACGAATGCGGCGGTAAGGGTAAAATCGTCAAAACACCCTGTCAGAAATGTCGCGGCACAGGTCTCGAATCCAAGCCTCAGACCGTGGAAATCAATATCCCCGCAGGTATCGATGACAGACAGTCACTTAATGTAAGCGGCGGCGGTAATCCCGGTGTAAACGGCGGTCCTGCAGGCGACCTTCGTGTAAACGTAAATGTACGTCCCCATCCCTTCTTCGAGCGTGACGGCTTCAATGTGTGGTGTGAGGTTCCCGTAACCTATGCTCAGGCGGCACTCGGTGACACGCTCTACATCCCCACTCTCGACGGAAAGGTAAAATATGACCTTCCCGCAGGAACACAGCCCGGAGAAGTTTTCCGATTCAGAGGCAGAGGTATTCAGCAGCTTTCCGCACGCAGTAAGGGTGACCAGTTCGTTAAAATCGTGGTAGAGGTTCCGAAATCTCTCACAAACGAGCAGAAGGAAATGCTCAGAAAATTCAACGATTCTCTCCCCAATAAGCCGAAGAACAATATCGACGACGGCACTACTATCGGTGAAGAAAAGAAAAGATTTTTCGACAAGTTCAGATAAAAAAGAAGAGACTGTTCGTTATGAACAGTCTCTTAAACTTTAAACAATTTTATGCCTCTACTCCGATATCGCCGAGGAATTCGAAAATAATAGTGAAAAGTCTCTCTATCCAGTCAACGACACCTTTAAAGTAAGCTTCAATGTTTTTCATCATACAGTTCCTCCTGCAATAATTATTACAATATAATTATATAACTACTGCTCAGAAATGTCAATATTTAGAAAGAAAAAAACACAACCCACCGAAAGGTGGGTTGTGTCCTTAAACAATTGTTTAATTCAGATAGAATTATTCAGCTTTTTCTACGTATTCAAGGTTGCCGTCTTCATTCTTTTCAATGCCAAACATTTTAAGAATGGGGAAAATAAGAAGGTCCCAAAGACGTTCCCACATTTCAGCAAAGTTTTTTGCCCAATCCATTATTGTGTTCCTCCTATAAGTATTTTTTGATTAAATTAATCAGTTAAATTAGTTCTGAGCTGCTTTGTCAGCTTCGTCTTCAATCTTGTCAGCGAGATCGCCGGGGATGATTTCCCAGAACTTGAAGATTTCCCAGAAATAGTTAAGAACGAGCTTGAGAATTTCAGTGAATTTTTCCATTATTGTGTGCCTCCTTTTTAAATTTATCAAGGTTTCCCTTAATATGCTTAAATTATATATGATAGAAATAAAAAAGTCAATAGTTTATTCAAAAATAATTAATATTTTATCTGCTTTTTAACAAAAAAAGAGACCGTCCGAAGACAGTCTCTTATGTATTATTTGTTTATCAGTTGTTACCCATAATTTCGTCGAATCTTAAGAATTCGAAGATAGTATCAAAGAGTTTGTCGAAGAACTCACGAAGACGAGCCATAACTGCCTGGAAACCGCTGATAACCTGCTGCTGCTGATTTTCATTTAATATCTGATTATTGTTTGAGTTTTCGAAATCGGAAGCACCCTTTACACAGCAGTCACAGCTACAGTCGCAAGGATACCAACCGTCACAATCGCCACAACAGAATGCAATCTCGCCGTTATGATCCTTTTTTATGCCTGCACCGTCTCTGAGACAGGGAACAACAAGTGCAGTGTCGAGGTTGGGGCAATATAAGCAGCAACCACACTTTTCAGCTTTATGTTCTTTACTTCCGCATTCGGGACAAGCATCAACAGCAGATGCGATGAATGTAAAGGAAAGAGCAATTATAAGAATTGACATTAAGATTGAAAGAGCTTTTTTCATATTAAAATCCTCCTGAATTTCCGGTGAATATATATAAAACACCTTTTTAACATCTATATTATAATGAATTGCTTTCCAAAAGTCAACCTTTTTATTAAATTAAATAATAAATGATGAAAAGACGGACGCGGGTCGAATCCCCGTTTACGGGGGGGCGGCTTTCCGTAGGGAAGCCGCGGAAAGCCCGCAGGGCTTTCATTCGACCCGCTGCCTCATCGGTAAGGACACATAAAAATATTAAGTCCCCTTTTACTCTCAGAGGTCGTCGGCATCCTGTATGGGTTTGTCGTTTTTGTCGAAGGGAACCCCTGTGTAAGAGCCGTTAACATCACTTTTAATGCGTCCGTCATCGGTTCTTACCTTTATTACGGAACGTGCTTTTTTCATTATTCTGTCTCTTTTCGCTTTATCAGCCATAAAAAATCCTTTCACGGTCAGAGTCATATATAGTATATGAAAAGATACTATTGTAAAACAGAAAAAAATTATGTAAAATAAATGCAACAGAACATATTCTTTTTTCATCTAATAGTATGAACGGATGTGATAAATATGAGCTCAGAAATTATTAACAATCTGGTTATCAAAGCAAAAGAAGGAAATATTGAAGCCTTCGGAATTCTTTATGAGACCTACAGCAGGGATATGTATAAGTTCGCCTTTTATTACTTAAGCTCTGCTCCCCTGGCCGAGGACTGTGTAAGTGAGTGTGTGCTTACAGCTTTTCAGAAAATAGGTACCCTGAAAAAGCCTGAAGCCTTCAAAAGCTGGCTTTTCAAAATTTTATACAACTGCTGTAATAAAGCTCTCACGGAAAAAATCAGGTCAAGAGATACGGTCGAGCTTTCTTCACTTATTGATTTATGCAGAGAGGATTCTGATCAGAGCGAAATAATCAGTCTGAAAAATTCTCTCGAAAAGCTCACAGAGGAAGAACGGACCATCATACTTCTTTCTTACATTTCCGGCTATACCAGTAAAGAAATAGGAAAGATGCTCAGTCTCAAGGACTCGACAGTACGCTCTAAGCTTATGCGAAGTACGGAAAAATTAAGACAGATGCTACATACAGATGAGGTGTTAAGATGAAAAAAGATATATTAAAAGAAGAATTCGAAAAAGAAATCGAGCTTCCCGAAAGCCTTTCGAAGAATAATATGATAAAAATGCTCCAAGAGAAAGGTATCACGCCCGAAAAGAAAGTCAAGGTAAAGATTTTACCTAAGGTGCTTTCTGCGGCAGCAATGCTCGCAATCATTACCGTAGCGGTATTTTCATTAAGTCTCAGAAGTGAGTTCGTAGATGTGGAAGATCAGAGTACACCCACCACTGCACCTGCTGTACTTCCGAGTGAGCAGCAGAATAACGAACAACCGGAAACAGAAGAAAAGAAAGAAGCACCGACATCAACAAACCTTAAGGTGGCCAAAAGCGAAAAGGATCTTAAAAACCATTTCGTAAAAATGTATGCCGAGGGTAAAATTGATCAGTATGTCGATACTGTGATAAACTATGCAAGTGATATTGTTCTTTTCGAAGCAACCGTCGACGAGGCAACTGATTCACTTTCAGAAGACAGCATGAATATGGCTCCTACCATGGCTGCCACAGCAGTACCTCAGGCACAGGCAAACCGAGGTGAATCTGCCACAGGCACAGTTCCTCACGGCACGACCAATGTACAGGTTACCGATGTAGACGAGGGAGACATAATCAAAAACGACGGCAGATATCTTTACATCGTAAATTACCCGGGTAAAGGCTATTCGGATACCAATGCTGTCACCATCGTGGACACAGAATCAATGAAGCGTGTTTACCGCGGGAAAATCGAGCTTAAGGATTCAGAGGTTTTAGAAAAAATCAAAGAAAAAGGAAACACAGAAAAATACCACAGCGACCTTACCACGGACATGTATATTCAGGATATTTATCTCGACGGAGACATACTGACTGCAGTCTGTACCTACAATGAGAAAACCTATGCAGTAATTTATGACATCAGTGAAAGACACGCACCTAAGGAAATAAGACGCTTCGACCAGGACGGCACTTACATTTCCTCTCGAATGGTAGACGGCATACTCTATACCGTAACCAACTATACCGTAAGAGGCTCATCTGCAGAAGAGGTAGAAAAGAATGCGATTCCTCAGGTAAACTGCGACTGTATACCATATTCCAGATGCTATATGATAGATGAAGACAGCACGAGATATATCGTAGTTTCCGCCTTTGACACAAGTAAACCCGAAGGTAAGGTAGATGCCATTTCCGTTCTGGGTGACGGATTTGAAATTTTCTCCACAGCGAAAAATCTTTATGTATATTCTGCTGATTACTATAACAGAGACGATAACGAAACGGTTAGAACTGTGGTTAACGCCTTCGCTCTTAACGGCACAGAGATTACTCACAAGGCCACAGGCTCATTTAAAGGCACCTGTCTCAATCAGTATTCCTTCGACGAATATCAAGGCAACCTCCGTGTAGCTGCTACCTACTACGACTACCGAAAAGCAGTGGACGTAAGCTGTGTTTATATTCTTGACGACAGCTTAAACATCATCGGTGAGCTTACTGACATCGCAAAGGATGAGCAGGTAAAGGCTGTGCGCTTTATGGGAGATACAGGCTATGTGGTTACATTCCATAATACTGACCCCCTTTTCATCATTGACTTTTCTGACCCGACAAAGCCCGAAATTACCGGTGAACTGAAAATCCCGGGATATTCCACCTACATCCACCCTATAGCTGACGGCTATCTTGTAGGTATAGGCTATGACGGAACTGACGAAAATGCTAAGTTTGACACTGTAAAGGTTTCCGTTTTCGATGTAAGAGACAAGAAAGAACCGAAGGAAACCGACACCTTCGTTATCAGGGATGCTTACTCTCTCGTAAATGAGAACCCGAAGGCTCTCTTCTTCTACAAAGAGAGAAATATGATAGGTATTCCCGTAAGCCACTACCGTGACGGAAACACCGTAAATAGTATTCACACCCTCACCATCGAAGAAGGCAAGATAAAAGAAAGTCTTGGCTACATCCATTACAATGTAAGCAGTAGCGACTACAATGTGACCTATCGGGACTATTATTTCAGTGACCTTTTCCGAGGCACATACATCGGAAATCTTCTTTACACCATCGGTAATAACGAAATTATCGAGCATAATCTTGACACAGGCGACAGAATAAGAAGCTGCATTATAGTTTCTGAGGAAGACATGAAAAATACATCAGAAGTAGCGACTACAGGCGGTATAATCGACGTAGTAACTGCTACCACCACTCCTCCGACAAAATAAATTATAACAGACAAGGGTGCAGAGCTGAACTGCACCCTTATGTTTTAATAAAAATTAAATTGACAATAAAAAATAAGACTGATATAATTCTCCTATAATAAAACACAAGGAGAATTTTATGAAGCCTGTTATTATCGACAAAGAAAAATGCATCGGCTGCGGAAAATGTGTCGCAGACTGTGTTTCAGAGAAAATTAAACTCATTGACGGCAAGGCAGAATATATGTATGAACGCTGCATTCAGTGCGGTCACTGCTATGCTATCTGTCCCGTGAACGCTGTAACTATGGCAAACTACAAGGATTTCGAGGAAGAAAAAGCCTTCGATGTTACTGAGATAGACAGCGATGATTTACTTTCAGCTATGAAAAGCAGAAGAACTGTTCGCAAATTCAAAGACAAAGAAATCCCCATGGAAGATATCGAAAAGATTATCGAGGCAGGAAGATACTGTCCCACAGGCACAAACGCACAGGATTTTGCTTTCACCGTTCTTCGCAAATCAATTCCCGAAGTAGAAAAGGAATGCGTAAAATTTTTCCGCGGCGCTATGAAAATCGCCTCCCCTATCAAAAAATATATAGGTAATGTAACTATAGATGACAAATTCTTTTTCAAAGGCTCAAATGCAGTTATCATCGTGAGCAGTAAGGGTAACACAAGTGCTTGCCTTGCCTCATCATATATGGAGCTTTTGGCAGCTACTATGGGTATAGGCGTGCTTTACAGCGGATTTTTCGTTGCTGCTTCGAAGCTTAATCCAAAGATAAAAAAGATGATTAACCTTCCCGACGGACATTCTGCAGTAACCTGTCTGGTTCTCGGTTATCCCGATGTAAAATACGAAAGAATCCCTCCGAGAAACAAAGCAGAAATAAGATTTGAATAACATTACGAAAGCAACTGAATTCTTCGGTTGCTTTTTCTTTTTAACTCTTGACAAAATTATTCTAATACGTTAGAATATAATTATTCTAACAGATTAGAATAGGAGTGATAAATATGAACGTACCTAAAATTTTTGAAAGTGAATACCGCTTCTGTCTCATTTTATGGGAAAACGAGCCTATCTCCAGCAGAGAACTCTCCGAGCTGTGTAAGGAAAAATTAGGATGGTCGAAAACCACAACATACACAGTTATAAAGCGTCTTTCAGACCGAGGAGTGGTAAAAAACGAAAACGCAACAGTAACTGCTATTATTTCTAAAGAACAGGCACAGAAGGCCGAGGTGGATGAAATGCTTGAAAGCCGTTTTGAGGGCTCACTGCCTGCATTCATTGCCGCCTTTTCTAAAAAGAAAAAGCTTACAGATAAGGAAATCGAACAAATAATAAACATAATAGAAAAATAAGGAGGTGCTTTTATGGATAATATCTTTCTGACCTTTTTTAATCTCAGCATCAACGCCGCCTGGCTCGTTTTAGCGGTAATCTTACTGCGTTTTCTGCTAAAAAAAACACCGAAATGGGTACACTGTGTTCTGTGGTCAATAGTAGGAATAAGGTTAGTGCTTCCCTTCTCACCGGAAAGTGTATTCAGTCTTCTTCCATCAAAGCAGTTCATAGCTCCCTCCACACTTTATGAAATGTCCCCCACCGTAGACACCGGGCTCGGCGCGGTCAATGAAATCATAAATCCTGTAATTTCAGAAGTTTTAGCTTCAAGTCCCGAAAACAGCGTTAATCCTTTACAGGTTATAACAATAATTGCATCATATCTCTGGATAGTCGGGATAATTATTATGTGTCTTTATACACTTTTGACTTGTGTAAATCTTAAAAGAAAGATAGGAACTGCTACATTGCTTTCAGATAATATTTATCAGAGTGAAAATGTTCCGTCACCCTTTATTTTAGGCATAATCAAACCTAAAATTTATCTCCCGTATACCGTCAGCGAAAAAGATATTTACTACGTTATCGCGCACGAAAAGGCACACCTTAAAAGAAAAGACCATCTTATAAAGCCCTTGGCATTTTTACTGTTGTCCGTTTATTGGTTCAATCCCCTTTTATGGCTTGCGTATATCCTTCTTTGCAGAGATATAGAGCTTGCCTGTGATGAAAAGGTTGTAAAGCAATTTGCTAAAGAGGAATGCAAAGAATATTCCTACGCTCTTTTGAACTGCAGTATTAACAGAAAAAGAATAGCCGCCTGCCCGCTCGCCTTCGGTGAGGTCGGTGTAAAAGACAGAGTGAGGAATGTGCTTAGCTACAAAAAGCCGACCTTCTGGATTATTCTTATCGGAGTAATAGTATGTATCGTTACTGCCATATGTTTTCTGACCGTGCCTAAGGGTGTTACCCTGACAGAAGGCTACCAATACGAGCCAATGTCTGAAAAAACAGACGAAATACAACTCACTACACCCGAAAATACCTATATTTTCACAGATAAAAAACAGATTGAATCTGTCTGTAAAGTAATCAACGGAATAACCGTTACCAAAAGAAAGACCGTGGAAATAGAACATCCGTCAAAAGAGCTTCCTGACCCCGCCTATATAATAAAAGCACTCTCCGGTGAAGTTCAGACCTTTGAGCTATGCGTAAGCCGTGATTTTAAAAATATATGGAAAAGTGAAGAAGGTCAGTGCCGGTATCTGTTCACCTCTGCCTATCCGGACAAAGTGAAGAATATTCTTACCTCTACGCTTAATCTCGCTTATATAAGACAGGAGACAGAAAAGCTCGTATCCGAGCTTTTGCCCGATTATTTCGGATATCAGAATGTAAGGAATTCCGTTTTCTGCGCAGAAGCGCATCATGTAAAAAAAGAAAGCTTCACCTATACCGATGACATCGAATATGCTATGCCCGACAGTGTGAATCTTATAATAATTTATAACTGCTCTGCCTTCAGGAACAAGGATTACACCTTAAATAAAGAATGGCATACTCAGGGTGTATGCGAATTCACATTCGATATAAAGGACGGCAGAGTGATTTTTAGAGAAATGAAAGAGCACGTAGGAGGTGCGAATGCCTATATAGATGATTTAGCAAGCATGGAGGGAATAGACGAGCAACTCGAAAAAGAAGTTCTTGAAAAAGCAAAAAACGCATTAGGTATTGGAGTAACCGAAGAAAAACCGGCAGAGACTCCTCCTCACGGTGATATGCAGACGAGTGATATTGACACCGTTTATGCACAGAACACCACAGAATTCACCTACAATATTGTTCCCGTCTCACCCATAAACGAAAATTTGCTTGACGCATCGGAATTCGAAAGACTCATAAGAGAAAAGGCACTCAACAGCTCACACCTTATAAGAAATTCAAACAAGCAGGTTTATGACGGTCAGTACTGCCTGATTTACAGGGAAACAGACTCAGTAAATCTTATTACAGATTATGCCCAGTACATTAATGTTAATGAAAAAAGCGACGGCCTTCTCAGCCTTACCGATATAAGTGACAAATATGAAAAGATACAGGACGAAAAGGATTTATACATAGTCTATATTCCCGATAATACAGGAGCAAACCGATACACTGCAGCAAATTTTCAGTATATCAGAGATAATATGACCGCTCTGATTTACTCCTTTCCCAATGCAAATTACGAAAAAAATTATTGGGGCTATTTTGTAGTAATCTATGCACCGAAAAATCTGTCCGTTTATGAAAGCTTTACTGCACTTTTAATCGAAGAGCCCACGATTATCGTCGGCAATACTGAAATCAATCTCTCAGATATTGACAGTATGAATATAGGTGCAGAAATGCCGAAAATACATTACTATGAAAACGGTACGCTTATTATGTCCGGCACCTTTGGTCTGATGGTTTACGACCTTTATGAAAAAAAGGTCACTGACAGGCTTGATTACAGACTGCTGAATAAAATCGGCATAGAGTATCTTTACTGTACCGTAGCTTCCGACGGCAGTACAGTATATTTGGGAAACAGGGATTATAGCTTTAACAACAGCAGCTCCTCCGTTCCGCTTTTTACATACCATGTTAATTCCAAATCACTTTATGCCTACAAAAATGAATTAAATTCCGACATAAGTCTTTACGGCGGAATCTCTGAATGGAACTACAACGGAAGCTCTGATGTTCCGCAGGAGGGCTACATTTACAGCGACGGACGAAAGCACAGTGAAAACGGAGGATGCTATCTCCGTGCTAAGGTTGATTGGACTATGAAAAGCTTACAGGCTGTCGTTTATGACCACACAGGTAAAACGGAAATAATTGATATTTTCGGATGAAAAAATAAGGCGGGGTGAAATCATCCCGCCAAAGCTTTTATTTTACAAGCTCATATAATTTCTGTTTAAAGGAATATCTTTCCATAAGCTCCTCTATACCTGTAAGGTCAGGTGTGAGAGGCTTTTTCAGCTTACATCGGAGCATAAGATTTTTCGGTGAATGTGCGAAATCAACAAACTCAATTATATCCGTCTCATAGCCGCAGAGTCTCAGAATTTCAGCACGGATGCTGTCAGTAAGGAGTGCTGAAAAACGCTCTTTGATAAGTCCGTGAGAAAGAAGAATATCATAATCCCCGCCTTTTTTGATTGATGAGCAGATTTCATGCTGACAGCAGGGCACGGAAAAGATGTGCTTAACCTTATGGCTGATGGCGTGATAAAGTGCAAAATCCGTAGCGATATCACAGGCGTGAAGAGTTATTACCATATCCACCTCGCCCTCAAAAAGCTCACCCTTGGTTACATCGTTAACATAAAACCTAAGTCCGTCATAGCCGTAGCTTTCCGCTATTTTATTGCAGTTTTCCACTACATCCTCCTTAAGGTCATAGCCTAAAACAGTAGCCTTGACCTTTTTTATATGAGTGAAGTAATAATAAACGATAAAAGTGAGATAAGATTTACCGCAGCCGAAGTCAAGAATGGTGATTTCATCCTTGTTCATTTTATTAAAGCTGTCGTCAATAATTTCGATAAATCGGTTAATCTGCTTATACTTATCGTACTTACTGTTAACTACCTTGAATTCTTTGGTGAATACACCAAGATCTACGAGAGCAGGAATATTTTCACCCTGTTTAAGAATATAAGACTTTTCTTTGTTATGACTTTTCGTTTCTACCTTCTTAACGGTATTAACTGTTTCCTTCCTCTTTATCTTGTCAGAAAAAACAGTGTAGTGAATATTTACACCTTCTGCCGTAAGAGAAATCTGACGGAAATTCTTTTCTCCCACATCAGTAAGCCATAAAAAGAAGTCTTCTTTAGAAAGATTTTCGTGAAAAACCTTATTGTCCTTAAACTTTTCCAGTTGCCATACTGTCCCCTTTTTGCTTTTGAAGGGTCTGACAGTAATTTTAGAAAAATCAAAATCTTTGATCTTTCTTTCACTCAAGGCTATTTTCTTTATTTTTTCGCCTAAGGAAATAATATCATCTGTAATAACACTCATTTTTACACCTCTGATTTTTTCTGTCTGTATAATAACACAAATAAAATAAAAAGTATAGCCGTAATTTCAATTTTTCGGTTGACTACACCTTTTAAATAATATATAATTTATCCATTAAAGAGAAAGGATGCCGTTCCTGAAAACGGCAAAAAGGTGAACTTATGAAAAATAAGATTACCCTCGACACCTCAATGAAGGTGTTCCCCGTTATTCTTATGATAGCGGGTATCGGTATTATGGCTGCACAGCTTATTACAAGACTTAATCTCGTTAATCTTGTCAGTCTCCTTTACTGCTGCGTTATGTCTGCAGTAATTTTACTTTCACTTATTATTAAGAAAAAGGTTTATGCTCCGATGATTTTCGGATATGCCGCTTCATCAGTCGGTATGATTATCTTCCATACTATCTGGGGTGCAGATGCAGGCTTCGGTGCTTTTCTTGCTGACAAGCAGGCTGGCTGGTCAAGCGCAGCAAATGCTCTTTTTACAGGCGAAGGCTCCTTCATTACCCGTCTTGGCGGCAACCTTCTTTTTGCTCTTCCTGCTGCAGTATGCTTATGGGGTCTTTTCTTCCTTGCCAAGAAAAAATGCGAAAAGACCGCTCTTAAAAAAGTTTCTTCCTTCGCTTTAAGCTTTCTTCTTATGGCAGCATCTGTTTTCTCCGTGCTTTTCGGCAACACAAGAACAAAGCCCGTAACAGACAGACTCTGGGACGGCCACGATGATTATCTTAAGAATGTAGACAAAACAACCGGCAACAACCCCAATGTTCTTTTTATTCTTATGGATGATATGGGCTATGGTGACACCTCTCTCAACGGTGCTATCTATGACACACCCAATATGGACTCCATCGGCGAAAACGGTCTCAACTTCACAAACTTCTATTCAGGTTATTCCGTTTGCTCACCCGCACGTTTCGCCACTCTTACAGGCCGTTATCCCTACAGAGGTTATGCAGATAATGTTATCTATCCCACTGTACAGACCACAGGAAACTTTGCTCAGACACGAGTTTATAACTCCTTCGAAATGGGCAACAATGTAGACGGTATGCTCGGTGACGAAATCACTATCGCAGAGGTATTCCAAAACGCCGGATATGCTACAGGCGCTTTCGGTAAATGGCACTTAGGCGACTACGGTGAATATCTTCCCACAAATCAGGGCTTCGATTATTTCTACGGAAGTCACCACGTAAACGATATGTATGCCTTCTATCACGTAAGTGAAGAAAACGGTGAATACGAAATCGTTCACGGAAATAATGAGCTTCGTGATGAAAACGGTAAAAAGGATCAGAGTCCTCTCACTGAATGGATTCACGGTGAAATCACTGAATGGATTACGGATACCGTAACGAATACGGATAAACCTTTCTTCGCTTACTACGCTACTCCCTGGCCTCACGGCCCCGTGTTTGCAGGTGATGATTTCGACGGTGCCAGCGGTATGGGTACGTATGTAGACTGTCTTACAGAATTTGATACATATCTCGGTAAGCTCTTTAATACTCTCGAGGATCTCGGCGAGCTCGAAAACACCATCATTATCTTTACCAGCGATAACGGTCCTGCTCTCGAAGGCTCTATAGGCGATCTTCGCGGCGGTAAGTATCTCGCCTACGAGGGCGGTCAGAAGGTGCCCTTTATGATCAGATGGGATAATAACAACGGCCTTTTTGAAAGAGGCGGAGTAAGAACTGAAAGTGTTACTTCCACAGACTTCTTCCCCACTCTTATCGAGCTCTGCGGTATCACAGGTAATGGCGGTACATCCGGATATCTTCCCTCAGACCGTGTCATAGACGGTGTTTCAATGATGCCTGTTATCGAAAACAATACCCCTGTTCACGGAGAGGAGCATCCCATCCTTCATATGAAGAGAGAGGATATCAAGGCTATTCAGTACACCGTTACTTCCGACAGTGTAAAGGCTGCATATCCCGAATACAACTACTCAATTCTCAACAAAGAATATCTTACCTTCAAATACTTCGATAAGATACAGAACGACAACTCAGCCTTCTGGGACAAAAACAGAAAGAACTGGCTCCACATTCTTTCCGACGACTATCAGGAAAACTACAACCGTACTCCTGTTTATCCCGAAATTTCCGCTAAGATGGGCGAAAAGCTCAAGGAAATTCAGAAGGGCTTTGCTGAAAACAGAAGAGGTATCATCGAATAATGCCTGCCTTATCCATTATGATAAAGCCCGCTTCGAGTCTCTGCAATCTCAGATGCAAATATTGCTTCTACTGTGATGTCGTTTCACAGAGAGAGGTATCCTCCTTCGGTGTAATGAAAGCGAATACAGCAGAAAATCTCATAAAAAACGCCCTGGAATTTGCAGACGGCTGCTCTGTAGCCTTCGCCTTTCAGGGCGGTGAGCCTTTAATTGCAGGGCTTGATTATTTCAGATCTTTTACTGAAAAGGTAAAGGAGTACAACAGTAAAAGATCAGAGATTTTTTATTCTATTCAGACTAACGGTACTCTCGTTACTGATGAGTGGGCCATATTTTTCCGTGAGAATAAATTTTTAGTGGGTCTCAGCCTCGACGGTGACTTCGAAGGCAACCGATTCCGAGTGGATGAAAAAAGACAGAATTCCTACTATAAAATTATCAAAGCGGCTGACAAATTCAAAAAGCACCGGGTTGAGTTCAATATTCTTACAGTTCTCACAGGATACTGTGCCGAAAATGCCGAAAGGATTTACAAATACTTCCGAGCTAACGGCTTTAAGTACATTCAGTTTATCCCCTGCCTGCGTCCTATGGGTGACGATACGGAAAGTGAGCTATATATGACAAACGACCAGTATGCTGATTTTCTTATCAGGATTTTTAATCTTTATGTGAAGGACTTCGTCAGGGGAAACTACATCAGCATCCGTCAGTTCGATAACTGGGTCAGAATGTATCTCGGAGAAAGAGCCGAGCAGTGCGGTCTTATGGGACACTGCACTCATCAGTTCGTAGCTGAAGGTAACGGAAACATTTATCCCTGTGACTTCTACTGTACTGATGAATGGCTCCTCGGTAACATAAACAGTGACAGCCTCGAGAATATGGCAAACAGTCAGAAGGCAAAGGATTTCATTATGGAAAGTCTGCCCGTAAAGGAAGAATGCAAAAAATGCATGTTTTATCCCTTATGCCGTGCAGGAGGCTGTAAAAGAAACAGAGAAAGTGAAAACTACTGTGTGGCTTATAAGCGCTTTTTCGGAGCGTGTCTGCCACTTTTCAGGGCGTTCAGAAAATGACATAAAATCAGGCGGGCTGAATCATCCCGCCCTTCTTTTTTATTTAAGTATAAGTGTCGCATTATAATCGTCGATATCATAATTACCTGCTGTGTTTTTAAGCACATCATAAAGATCGAGCTTATCACCCTTTTTATCCTTCAACTCGATTTTCTTAAGTACAAAACGGATTCTTTTAAGGAAAGCAAGAAGCAAATCACCCTTGGCTGTTCCTTCTTTATAATACTGATTACCCTCGAAGATATTTCTGACAAGCTCTGCAGCATAATCCAGAAGAGTAATCTTTCTTATGCTCTTATCACACTTAATAAAAAGAACACGAGCGAGAGTACCGACTTTAACGTTACAGATTATCTTGCCTACAATACCAAGGATTTTTTTAGTGACTCCCTTATCCTCGATATGGAATTTACCCATCATTCTCGGTGTGTCATAAGCCATATCCTTAAGAACATTCACTATCATATTATCGAACATATCGGAAAGATACTGCTTACAATTCTTACCCTTGGTATCAAAATCGAAGTCTGGTGTAGGTATGCTTTCGATTTCTACGGTTTTTTCATCCTTAAATGTAACGAGACGGATTACTGCAGGGTCGGCTATCACCGCACCTGTACAGACATCATAGAACTTGTTTCCCTTTTCAGTTATGTATTCGTTGATGCTCTGATTATGCATATGACCGGTGAAAATAAGGTTAACTCCTCTGTCGGCAAGATATGCGGCAAAGTCGTAGGGCTTGCGGATAGTTGCGGGCTTGATAACGGAGAATATAGGCTGACCGGGTAAAACAGGATAGTGAAGCATAGCGAACATTGTCTGTCCGTCCTCACGTGCTTTTTTTGCCTGTTCATCTATCCACTCAAGCTGTTCATCGTCAAAATTATACTGACCGTCCTCCTTAAAGTCGGCATTGAGGGCCAGAAGTCGGACATCTTCGCTTATCTGCGCCACATAGGAAAGATGCTTTCTGTCACAGGCTATGGCAGAGCCGAAGCCGAAATCAGCATAAATATCGAAAAGCTCGTCACGATCAATTCCTTCGGGGTTATATCTGCCGTTTTCACCGAAAGCGAAAGGATCACCGCTGCAATCATGGTCAGCAGTAACCACAAAGATTCTCTTGCCACTGTCACGAAGCTCACCTAAAAGAGCAGTAAATTCCTCGTGGCTCTTTTTCTCACCGTTAAATACCAGGTCACCTGCTATAAGGACAGTGTCAGCCTCATCAGCATTTTTTAGATATTCAATGACACTTTTATTTATGCTTTCAGTTTCTGCGAAGCATTTCTGCTCATAGTGCATAAAGTCGTCGTACGCAGCACCGCTGCAGCCAAGACAGGAAGCAAAGTAATGAGTGTCGGTTATAAGATAAAATTTAGTTTCTTTCATATTTTCATTTCCCTTCCGTTAATATTTATATACTAACAGATTTTTTAAGATAAAGCAATAGCTAAAAAATCAAGAAATATTATTTATGAGATTGACAAGAGAAATTCTCTGTGATATAATCATCGAGGTTAATAGGCAAAAAACAGAATATGAGGGTGTAGCTCAGTTGGTCAGAGTACTTGCTTGACATGCAAGGGGTCGGTGGTTCGAGCCCACTCATCCTCACCAAAAATCCCGTTCTCGTATGAGGGCGGGATTTTTACTTATTACCTCTTCACTCTTCACTCTTCACTTTTCCTTTACTTTTGTTGGGATTTTTGGAAGTTAAGAAGTAATAGTGAAGAAGGAAGAAGTGTGGGCGGGACACCCGCACCCGATTATTATAAAAAAAATAAAACTATTGATTTTTTCGCATATAAATGCTAAAATGATTATGCCAAACAAATCTTAATAGCTTAAAAGGTATACCGCTTTATCTTAAGGGGTATTATACCCTTTTATCTTTTTTATAGCCCATCGAATTGAATTCGTCAAAAACGCAATTCCACTTGATGGGCAAATAGGGTTTACCTTTTGTGATTAAGATTTGTTTGGCGACAATCGGAGTTGCGTTTTATGTGTGTCAGCTTCGGTTGGCGCACTTTTTTATTTTTAGGAGGAGTTATTATGAAAAATACGGCATACAAGAAATGGATAATAATTGTTATTTTATTGTCTATATTATCAGGTGCTCTTTTGTGTATATCGCAAATTTCACATGATAAAAAAGTTAGTGGAGAATGGCAATTGGATGGCATTTCAGATAATTATGAATTGAAATTTGGAAATCATGGAGAATATGAATATTTTAATATAAATTTATCGGAGGATGGGATTATAAATATTTTTTCATATCCTGAAAAGTTTGCAGTTTTAGGTACATATAGTTTTCTAGAAAAGGTTGGCAACTCGTACACATACATAGCAAATCTATTTGTTTATAGTGACAACGGCGAAGTAGAGCCTTTTGGAGCAAAATTTACATACAACACTAACGAAGGCCGTTTGTACTTGTTTTTATCAGAAGATGATGGGATGTTTTTTGAGAGAACTGAAGAATTAACAACTATAGAGATAACTACAACAGAAAAGAGTTTGCAAGATTATATTGGTAGGTACGGAAATGGCTATTATAATGAATATGAAGACTTTTATGAGAAAGAAGTTAATATAGTTGATATCACAGATACTAATGTTGTTTTTGATATTGAACATTACAGGTTAATGGGACAAGAAAACGTTGTTGCGACTAAAAATGAACAAGGGTTTTATTATTTTGAATTAACTGATGTCTTATGTTGTGGCTATGTTTTATTTGAGGATTCTAATATAATAATCGATATAACAAAAGGTGACGAGTTTTTTATTAAGTTGGGTAAGACCACATATCATAAGGTTCAAGATAAATCAAATTTAAAACCAGCCTAAAGCAATGTAAGTGATGAAAATTATTACAAATCATCTTGCGAGAGAAACGTAAATTCTAAAAATTTAGTAAGATTTGAGCAAGAGTATTTAAACCAAAATTTCTGCTATATAGGGCAAGTTTTTTCTTCATATCCTGAAGATGAAGTTTTTAAAATAATTACTGATGAAAATTGCGATAACCTTTATGGTGATAATTTTATATATGCTCAAGATTGTAGAATAAGCGATAAAACAAAAATTTTAGAAGGTGATATTATTACTGTATATGGTAAATTCACAGGAGTTTCAACCGACGATTATCCGTGCTTTAAATTTTATTACGCAGATATAGAAGGTGTACAATAATGTCAACAACTTTACAAAAAATATAAAAAAACAATCATAATTCCATATAATTTTAAGGTGTTTATTGTCATTTTCGCCGTCAGGCGGGCTTGACATGCAAGGGGTCGGTGGTTCGAGCCCACTCATCCT
>CALCHE010000227.1 GCA_937901145.1 uncultured Clostridia bacterium | reverse complement strand
CCTCTCATGTTCTCAGAACAGAAAGCACTAAGCTTCCTTATTATGACTATATCCGTTGGACGGATTATGAAACTGCAGAGCTTGGCGTAAAGTATACCGATATTCTCGGCAGATGGGAAAGAGTCACGTTCTCTTCGAGAGAGGATAATGTAACAATTACAAAAATCAAAAAATCAACTCTCGGCGCAAAAATCAATATGACTGTTTCCCTTCAGGATTGCTGGTCACTCCGCGGCTTCGGAGCGGGAAATGAAAAGGATATGCGCTATAAGAAGCTTGTTGATGATGAGGCAACCTATATTTCCCTTATCGCTCATTATCCTTCTTATGAAGGCAGCGAGCTTAAGGACGGCGGTTGGTGCGGCTTTACAAAGGTTATTACTGTCGGCGGTAACAAGGAAAGGGTTGTGCTTGAAAGCACTATGGACAGTGAAAACGTAGCAAAAGAGCAGAATGCGGCTATTAAGATTTCAGATGCTAATGAGGTTTATCTTATTACAAAATCTGACCGTACCTTCGATATGGGTAAGTTCGAAGACTTCAAGGATGCAGAAAGCTACGCACTTTTGGACAAGCTTAACGCTTACACCACTGCCGTTGCAGAAAAGTACAGCGTTGACGGTAAGTTCAGCTATGAAAAGGCTCTTGCTCCTCACGCTGAAAAGCAATCCGCACTTTTCAACACAGTTAAATTTGATCTTGGCAGTGACGGCTATGAAGAAGTGGCAAATGAGCATCTCATCGCTTTTCAGCAGAACAGTGAAACTCTTCTTCCCACTCTTGTGGAAAGAACCTATAATCAGGGCAGATATGCACAGATTTGCTGTGCAGGTACATCATTTCCAAGACTTTGCGGTATGTGGCAGGGCGAATGGAACAGCGGTTGGAGAGGCATTTACACAATGGATGCCAATGTAAATCTTCAGTCTTCGGGTATGAACACGGGCAACATCTATGCCGCAGGCGAAAGCTATATTAAATTCGTTCTCAAACAGATTCCCGACTGGGAAGAAAATGCCGCCAAAACCTACGGTATGACCGACGCTATTCAGGTACCCGTCAATACTGACGGTGACAGAGCTATGATGGTTGAATACAGTCGTTGGTACCCGTTCCAATATTGGAATGCAGGTGCTTCATGGATGCTTCTTCCTATCTACGAATTTTGGCAGTGCTACGGTAACAGAACAATTGAATACGGCGGCGAAAAGCTCGACCTTGAAAAGGATATTCTTCTGCCTCTTCTTACAAAGCAGGCAAACTTCTGGGAGCAGATCTGCACACCCGAATACTTTACAGATATCGACGGCAATGCAAGATACGAAGAAGGCAAGACAGAGCTTCTCGAGGGCGAAAAATATCTCATCATCCCTTCATATTCACCCGAAAACTATCCTCTCGGTGATTACGACTCAACCATCACGGCAAACTCAACTATGGATATTGCCGCTGCAAAAGACGGTCTGAGAATGACTATTGAAATGGAAAAGGTTGTAAAATCGGCAGGGTACGAGGAAAGAATAGCAAAATGGGAAAACCTTATGAAAGTTCTTCCCGAATACAAGTATGACGAAAGCGGCGCTCTGTGTGAGTGGGCGATGAAGGAATATCAGGAAAACAACAAGCACCGTCACATAAGCCACCTTTATCCCGCATGGCCTGCATTCGAAACACAGGATAATCAGGCACTTGTAGATGCCTGCAATCAGGCTATCGAAAACCGTAACAGAGAAAACGAAGGCGAAGACGATATCGCATCCCACGGCTGGGTACATAAGGCTCTTGTTGCCGCAAGGCTAAAGAATGCCGATTCCTGCTATAACTCCCTTATGGCTCTTATGGCTGACAATATCTATTACACCTCGATGATGACCGACCACAATACCCATGACGGCTGGGGCGTTTTCTGTACTGACACAAGTATCGGTACTATCGGTATTATCGACGAAATGCTCCTTTACTCCAATGACGGTGTGATAGAAGCATTGCCCGCACTTCCCGATGAGTGGAGCGAAGGCAGTATAGAAGGTCTTCGAGCAAGAACAAATGCAGAGGTTGACCTTGAATGGACCTCTGAAACTGTTAAAATTACCGTTACAAGTGACAAGACACAGACAATTAAAGTCAGTGTCTATGGCGGTGAAGAGCAAAATGTTACTTTTGCAGAAGGCGAAACAAAGGAAATAATACTTAAAAGATAAAAGCAATCCCCTTGGTTAGGAAAATCTTATCAAGGGGATTTTTGTCTCATCTTTTTATAAAAGTATCATATGCAAATCTCGCGCCAAACCTGAACCCTGAAATAAAACTGTCAGAATTACTGATACTTGAAAATTCATTATATGCACAGGTGTAATTTGAAAACAGTTCTTTTTCTGCTTCAGACAGCTTTGAAGTCAATTCTTCCTCTTTCTTTACAAGCTCACTTAATTTCTTTTTGAGTCTTGGTGTGATTTCAGTAGTGAGCTCTTGCGGTTCAAGATTCCCGTAGAATAATTCTTCTATTATATTTGACATTATGTATTCCTCCGTGTATGAGGAAAATCTATATAGTACGGTGAATGTGTGTTACCGGAGAATTGAACTTGTGTTATGAATATCCGCACCATATTGAGTATTCATAAGGGATTTGACCTGTGAATACTCTATTTTTTTGCTTAAAACAGAGTTTCGTATACAATTTATTAGTTTTTATGGATTTTAGGGCAGACCCTAACGAGTGGGGTTTGTATGCACAAATCCAATGCTTGCTAAGACTTATCCCACGCTTTTTTATTGTTTTTTCGGTTGGTTCGCTAAAGCATTTTTTTACTTCCTTTTCTTTAAAATTTTGCATTATAAAAATCCTTGTACTGAAATTTAACGTACAAGGATATGCAATTTGAAATATAAGGAGTTAATGTGATATACTTTTTGCAACCGATGAGATGCGATAAATGACCGATTAAATAAAAATCAACATTTCCTCTTTTATATTCGCTATGATGGTACTGCAAATAAAAAGGAGGCTAACGCAAATGCAAGAAATACAAACAGTTGAGCTTGTCAAAAGATACAAAAATCTTACTGCTGTGAATAAGCTCAATTTAGAAATACATCAAGGAGAACTCTTTTCTCTGTTAGGTGTTAACGGAGCAGGAAAAACCACAACGATAAAGATGTTAACCTGTATAACAAAACCAACGGACGGGGATGCATTTATAGGTGGATACAGTGTAACTAAACAGCCCGAACAGGTAAAGCGATTGATTGGTGTATCACCTCAGGAAACTGCAGTAGCTCCGAATCTTTCTGTAAAGGAAAACCTTGAATTAATGTGTGGTATTCATGGGATTACTAAAGAAATAATCAAAGCCAAAATCAATGAGCTTACCGAGCAATTTGCTTTAGATTCTGTTTTATACAGAAAGGCGGGCAAGCTGTCAGGTGGATGGCAACGCCGTGTAAGTATTGCTATGGCACTAATCAGTGAACCCCACATTATCTTTTTGGATGAACCTACTCTTGGCTTGGATGTTATTGCACGTCACGAGCTTTGGGATATGATTCGCTCATTGAAGGGCAAAATAACCGTTATTCTTACAACACATTATATGGGAGAAGCAGAATCACTTTCTGACCGTATAGGTATTATGAAAGACGGTAATCTTCTTGCTGTAGGAACTGCAGAAGAATTGAAGATAATGACAGGTGCAAATGACTTTGAATCAGCCTTCGTTTCTATAGTGAAGGAGGGTGCATTATGAGAATATTGACATTTGCAAAAAGGTGTACAAAGGAGATTCTGCGTGACCCGATAAACCTTGCTTTCGGTCTCGGTTTTCCTTTGGTACTACTATTACTTCTGAGTAGCTTGCAGAAAAATATTCCTACAGATTTGTTTGATATTGACACACTTACGCCCGGCATTACTGTGTTTGGTTTATCATTTATGACACTTTTCTCTGCCACGCTGATTGCTAAGGACCGAGAAAGTGCTTTTTTGCAAAGATTATACGCAACACCACTTACGGGTTTTGATTTTATTCTTGGCTATATGCTACCTCTTTTACCTCTTGCCGTTAGTCAGACAATTATTTGTTATCTGTTTGCGATTCCTCTGGGCTTGACGGTCAGCATAAACATTATTTATGCAATAATAGGTATAATACCAATGGCTGTTTTAAATATTGCATTAGGGCTTTTATGTGGCAGTATCTTTGGTGTTAAACAAGTCGGCGGTATTTGCGGTGCATTACTTACTAATCTCTCTGCGTGGCTATCAGGAGTATGGTTTGATCTGAAGCTTGTGGGTGGATTTTTCGAAAAAATTGCGAATGTGCTACCGTTTATTCACGCAGCAGAAATGGAAAAAGCTTTATTCAGCGGAAACTTTGTGCTTGCCATAACTCACGTTATGCCCATTATTCTGTACAGTGTATTTATAACTGCGATAGCTGTTCTCAGCTTCCTCAGACAAAAGAAAAAACAATAAGGATTTGATGCGATGAAATACAAACTCATTATAGATAAAGATGCGGACGAAGAGATAATTGCAAATGTTCACGCTCCCTCTTCTCTGACTGAGCAGATAGAAAATCTTGTCTGTAGCTTTTCAGGTGCTGAAAGCATTATGGGATACAATGATGATGAGATGAAAAGGCTCTTATTCTCTGAAATAGAGTGTATAACTGTTGTTGATAAAAAGGTAACAGCTGTCGATACTAAGGGAAATCGCTACCGCATTCAGGACAGGCTTCGTGATTTAGAGAATATTCTGCCTTCTTATTTTATACGCATTAACAAGTCTACTCTTGCCAACGAACACCGTATTGAGCGTTTTGTCGCAGTGTTCAACGGCGGTGTGGATGCAGTATTCAGATGCGGTTATCGTGAGTATGTTTCAAGGCGTTGTTTTTCACAGATAAGAAGGAGGTATGAAGGAATATGAAAAGATTTGTTACGGAATTTTTTCGCAGAGGTCTGATTGCTTGCGGTTTCGGTCCGATTGTTCTTGCTGTTTTATATCTGATTCTGCATTATAAAGGTCTGATAGATACATTAACTGTCAATCAGGTCTGTACAGGAATTTTTTCAATAACTGTACTTGCCTTTACGGCAGGCGGTATGAATGCTGTTTATCACATAGAACGCCTACCATTGATGTCGGCAATTCTGATTCACGGTATTATCTTATATTTCAGCTACTTAGGTGCTTATCTGCTTAACGATTGGATTGAATGGGGTGTAACTCCAATTTTGGTTTTCTCAGGTATTTTTGTTGTAGGCTATTTGGCAGTTTGGGCAATTATTTATTGCGTAACTAAACGAAATACTAAAAAGCTTAATGAAATGCTGAAAGAAAAGCAACAAGCAAGGGAGAATGGGTAGAATACTATGTTTGAAGTCGGTTTTACTTATACTTTGAGTAAATCCCTTATGAACACTCGCACCATTTCATAAAAGTACTCGTTTACGTATGAGTGCTTTTTATTTGGCTGATTGTCCCTAAAATTACTTTTATTCATAGCGCAAACTCTTGAAGTTTTCTGCGAAAAATGTTAAAATTTCAAAGAAAGAGGGTAGTAACTATGAGTTTTATAAAAATTACAGATAACAAAAATGTTTACGGTGACGGCATTCATGACGATACCAAGGCTTTGCAGGAATGTATAGACAGTGTAAAGGATGGGGGAACGGTATATTTTCCGGACGGTACATATCTTATATCTGCGGCACTTATATTTTATTCAGGTCAGACCTTCAAACTTTCAGATAATGCCGTAATTTTAAGAAGCGCTGAAAGTGAAAATATAACAAGATATCTTCTTGCCTCTTATTCTGAGCCTGATTGGGCTGGCTACGAAGGAACTCACGATGTAGTGATTTCAGGCGGAGTTTTTGATGGAAATGCTGAGCTTACAGAAAAATCTACTCTCGTGAATACGGTACACTGCCGTAATATCCGTATAGAAGGATGCCGCTTCCGTCACTGCTCGATGTGGCATATGATCGAGATTAACTCTACAGAAAATGCTACGGTTTCTAATTGTATATTCGAAGGCAATTCATATACACTGGTCCCTGAAAATCTTTTAAATGAACAGATACAGCTCGATCTTGCCCATGATGGATCTTACGGACCGGTTTATAACTGTGACGGTACGCTTATTGACTTCTGTAAGGATGATACGGTGTGCAGAAATATTATGATTTCTGATAATATTTTCAAATGTGCAGGTTTTCCTGGAATAGGTCACCACGGTGACTGTGCACATCACGACATTCATATCGTAAGGAATATCTTTGACGGCTCTTCCGGCACAAAAGGAAAAAGTAGGGGATATATTATTTTCAGACCTTCTGTTTACGATGTTAAAATCAAAGAGAATGTTTTCGTTTTACCTGATGAGTCTGATGGGCTTAGCTACGGTATAGTATTCGAAAATCCGGACGGCGTAAAGCTTTTGACGAAGAATAATATTTTTAAGGGTGCTTTCGATGCAGAAATAATAATCGGCGAAGGGGAGTAAGATGGCGAAATCATTGAATAAAAAATCTAATTTTATTATTTTTCTGTGTTGGGCATCCTATACCACAGCCTATGTGGCAAGACTTAATTATAACGCGTCGATGGTAGAGATACTGTCTCAGATGAATACCACTAAGGAAGCGGCCGGCACTGTAAGCTCATTTTTCTTTTTCGCTTACGGAGCAGGTCAGCTTATAAACGGTTTGCTTTGCAAAAGATATAATACGAAAATTTCTGTAGCTGTTTCTTTGTTGGGCTCATGTCTTGTGAATTTAGGAATGACTTTTTGTCAGGAAACAGAGCCGATGAAATATCTTTGGTTTCTGAACGGTGTTTTTCAGTCGGTACTCTGGTCTTCACTTATAAAAACACTTTCAGATAATCTTGATGACAGCAAGCTGCCACGAGCAGTTATGGTTATGAGTACTACAGTAGCGACGGGTACTTTTGTTTCTTATGGCCTGGCAGCTCTTGTCTCATATCTTGAACTGAACTGGATAACGATATTTTATGCAGCTTCCGCTTTGTCGGGTGGAATAGCTGTCCTGTGGTTTGTCGGAATGACAGCTCTTCAGCAGAATAAAATCAAAGATGATTTTAAAGAAATTGAAGTTAAAAATAAGCTATCTTTGACTCCTGCTTTTGTGGTTGGTTTTATCGTTATACTGATTTCGGCAGTGGCTAACGGCTTTATTAAGGATGGCATTACGACGTGGGTACCTTCGATTTTAAAGGAGGAATTCGGTGTAGCTTCATCCTTGTCCATTATTGTAACTTTGCTGCTTCCCGTGCTTTCTATTTTCGGTACTTCTCTGGTAAATATCCTGCATAGAAGACAAAAGGATGAAAATGCTCTGAACGGTACTTTTTATTTTGCCGCAAGCATTCTTACGGTTCTTATAATTTTTACTCTTAATCTTAAGTCGGTGCCCGTAACACTGCTGCTTTTTGGAGGTATTGCCTGTCTGATGTCAGCGGTAAATAATGTTATAACGAGCGTGGTACCGCTTTATTCAAGAGATAAAATTGACTCGGGTCTTTTGGCGGGTGTACTTAACACCTTCTGTTATGTCGGCAGTACACTTGCTACTTCTCTTCTCGGAAAAATTGCTGATACGCGAGGATGGAACGATGTGTTTATCTGTATTATGATTATTACTGTCGTTTCCTTTGTTGTTTGCTGTTTGTCGGTTCTTTTAAAGAAAAAGAATGCAGCAAAAATATGAGTGGGTGTATCTGATTATTTTTTACTTAAAAGAAAAACAGCTGAAAATCATATCAGTGATTTTCAGCTGTTTAATTTATTTTCTTTTATCAGTGCAAAGAGCTATCAGATCTTCTACTCTGGCCGTAGCGAGACATTCTACAGTATCTGATGCACCATAATAGATTTTTACTTCTCCGTTATCTTCTAAAATCATACCACCGGGAAAAATTACGTGCTTACGGAAGCCTGTCTGTGTTTCGTAATAGGTTTCGGGAGCGATAAGAGGAAGCTTGCTCATACCGATTATTTTTGTCGGATCATTAAGATCGAGAAGCATAATGCCGGCACAATATCTTTTCTTCCACGCTCTTTCCCAGCCGTTTTTTCTTCTTTTGTTATCCTTATCAACTGCGTGAAAAATTGTAAGCCAGCCCTTGTCTGTTTTTATCGGAGGTGCTGCCGGTCCGATTTTATCATTTGCGTAGGGAACATCCTCTACAGCGAGCACAAGCTCGGTTTCACCCCAGAATTTAAGGTCAGGTGAAGTCGAAAGCCAAAGGTCGAATCTGTCTTTTCCTCCGCGTGAATAAACAGGGAACGGTCTTTCGAGACGCACATATTTATCACCGATTTTTTCAGGGAAAAGCACCATATTACGGTTGTCGGGAGCTGAAGCGCTGATAATATTAATTTTTTCGAAATTATCATCGATTTCAGCGATACAGCCTCTTACACCGTGCTTAGTATCCATAGCCATACATAAGTAAGGCTTTCCGTCGATAACAGTAATTCTCGGATCATAAAGCCTTTTGATTTCATCTTCAGGTGAAAGATTTTTGTTATCAAAAATTGTTTTTTTACTTACAGTCCAGTTTATACCGTCATCGCTTGTTGCGAAGCCGAGAGAGGTTTTGAAACGAACCTTAGGATATGTCTTTTCGGTGGGACCGTAGTCGTTTCGGAACACCATAACATATTTTCCGTTGTATTTAGCGACGCCCGCATTAAAAATCAGTGAAGCCTCATAGGGTATATCATCTTTGGTAAGAACGGGCTTTTCTATTTTTCTTATGCACTCTGCACTGCAAAGCTTTGGTTTTAAGATTTTCATCATATCATCTCATTTCAAAAATACTGTCTCGCCTGAATCAGACGATTTATAAATTGCTAAAAACTCTTCTACGGCCTTTCCTCCTTCGTAGGCATCCGGAATAAAATATCGTCCTTTCTCTATGCAGTCGTAAAAGTCCTTTATCAAAGGGGCGTGACCGCTACCCCAATAGCTTTTGCCGACAAATTCAAGCTTGTTTTTTGAACGAAGCTTTTTTATCCTGCCATGCATTATAATATAAGCATTGTTTCCCTCGATGCGAAGAGTGGCTCTTTTACAGATTACATCAATTATAAAGGGTCGGTTATCTGAAAAGGCGGTAGTGGCATTTAAAAGTCCTGTAGCTCCGTTTTCATAGCTGAATAAGGCGTTGACTGTGTCATCTACCTCGATTACACCCTTAAGATGGTCATTGAAGGTGTGGGCTGTTACGGAAACAGTATCGCTTCCTACAAGATATCGCATCAGGTCCTGGGTATGTATAGCTTGGTTGACAGTTACACCGCCACCCTCTTTTTCGAGAGTGCCGTGCCAGTCGTCGCTGTAATAGTCAGCTTCCCTTCGCCAGTGGACGATACCTCTTATAGAAACTACTTTACCGTAAAATCCTTTATCAATAATGTTTTTTACGGCTTTTACAGATTCTGAGTATCTGTTCTGAAAGCATACACCGAATTTTGCACTGCTGTTATTTTGAGACTGTCGGAGTAGGTTAAGACCGTACTCTGAAATGGCACAGGGCTTTTCGCACAGAACGTGAATATTTTTTTCGAGTGCAGAAACAGCCATAGGAACATGAAGGTAATGAGGAGTGCAGATATGGACAGAATCGGGTTTATCTTCCAAAAGCATAGTTTCGAAGTCATAATATGCTTTACAGTGATATTTTTTAGCAGCAGCATCAGCACGGTCTTTACTTATATCCACAACAGATGAAATTTCAACATTGTGCAGACCTTTCAGTGCTTTCAGATGATTGTTAGAAATAGCTCCGCATCCTACTACTGAAACTCTCATATTCATTCTCCTATAAAGTTTGTGTAAGCGACATTTAAAATGTGCTGCTCATATCCTCGTTAACCTTTGAAACTACATCTTCTTTTTTTCTTGATGAAGCAGATTTCCCTGAAAGAAGAGAATAGAACTTGTCCTCGTCTATGGGAAGAGATACGGTTTCATTTGTCCATGAAGAAAGATGGGCGGCATTAGAAATCATCAGACCGTTTATGCCCTCTGTTCCTTCAGCGACCAGGGGAGTGCCGTAAAGTATGTGATCGGAAAAAGCGTTGAGTACTCCAGGGTGTTGGTCGTTGATTCCGTCTGTTTCTACTTTGATTTCCTTGTAAGCTATACTTGCAAATCCGTTTTCACATTTTTCTATATTTTCAGAAATTGCTTCTTCAAGCTCGAAGAGAGTAATATTTTCGCCTTTTTCACAGATAAGTTTTGCTTTATCCATAGTGATTTCCAGTCTGTTTGTGCCGGGAAAATCACCTGTCGATGTCACGAATACACCTGTGGCTCCGTTGGGATATTCCGCATAGATAGTTACATCGTCTTCGATTTCCACATCATGCCATTTGCCTTCGTGGCAGAAAGCACGTACCTTTGAGGGCATACCGCAAATCCACTGCCATAAATCGAGCTGATGGGGGGATTGGTTGAGAAGAACGCCTCCGCCTTCACCAACCCAGGTTGCTCTCCATCCGCCTGAGTTATAGTAAGCCTGAGTGCGGTACCAGTCGGTAATAATCCAGTTCACACGACGGATTTCTCCGTATTTTTTGCTGTCTACTATTTCTTTTATCTTTCTGTAAACACAGTTTGTTCGCTGGTTAAACATCATAGCGAAGGTTTTGTCTTGTTTCATTGCGAATTCATTCATTTCACGAACCTGTTTTGTGTATACACCTGCAGGCTTTTCAGAAACTACATGAAGTCCGTTTTTCAGCGACTCAGTAACAAGCTCAGGATGTGAATAGTGAGGTGTACAGATAATTACTGCATCAACCTCGCCACTTTCGATAAGTTCCTTTCCTGAATTATATAGTTTTACATCGAGAAGATTTTCCTTTGACCAAAGAAGCTTATCCTCGCAGGTATCTGCAACAGCTGCTATACGCATACCTCGTATCTTGCCGTTAATAAAGCTTTTAGCGTGGGAGGTTCCCATATTACCCATACCAATGATACCGAAGCGGATAGGATGAATTCTGTTTACTACATCAAACATCGCATTGGCGGCTGCTTCAAAGGATTCGGCGTGACTCGGATAAGAATTTACTTTGATTTTTCTTGTACTGTTGATAGCTGCTTCGAGCTTTCCCAGACCCTCGAAAACCTTGAGGTGCGGCTCAAGTGAAAGAATAACGGTTTTCTTATGCTTATCAAATCTTCTCAGAATTTCTTCTACATTACCGTCACCTTCGCCTGCAGGCACAACATCAGAGTTTTCGTAAAGAGCATCCTTGATATGAAAATATTCTATGTAATCTTCGAGTAAGTCATAGGCTTTTAGGGTATCAACACCGCACTGTACGAAGTTAGCAGGATCGAAAACTGCTTTCAGCTTTCCTTCACAGGCTGTGAGAATGTCAAGACATCTTTCAGCGTTGTCACCGTAAATTCCTTTTTCATTTTCGTGACAGCAGATAAGACCTTCTGAAAGTGCATAATCCGTCATAGCCTTTACTCTGCGGATAACCTCATCTCTGTACTGCTCGTGAGAGTCGCCTTCGCTGAAATAAAAGCTGAAAATTCTGATGTATTTTGCTTCGAGAATCTTTGCGACCTCGACGGTGTTTTTAAAGGCCTCAAAATGAGGCTCAAAATCCTCTTTGATATTGATTTTACCGTAGCCTGAGCCGATGGATGAAACCTTCATTCCCTCACTGTCAATCTCTGCTTTCATTTCTTTAGCCTGTTCAACGGTGAGATTATTGATGTTCAGAGTCTTACCGAAGCCGCGAAGCTCCATATGTGTGATTCTGTTTTTTTTACATGCGGCCATCTGACCACTGATGGTGTTCTCTCCTGATTCGTCGCAGAATGCGGAATAAATAAAATGTGCCATTATTACAGCTCCTTTTCATTAATAGCTATATGATTCATATTTTACATATGTTTTGTTCTGTTTTCCTTGAATATTTTGATAGAAATAAGAGGTTTTCTTAATTTTTTTGATGTTAAGCTGATTATTAATTCTATATCATTGAAAA